>DAISYI010000007.1:3819-16188 GCA_036825385.1 Lachnospiraceae bacterium
CGAGAAGGATGTTTTTTCCTTCTTTGATAGCCTTGTAAAGGTATGTACTTACATCTGCTACATAAGGAGCAATCATATCTCTATATTCATGCATAGTAGCAAGTATTTCTTCAAGTTTAAGTGGTTCTTTGTTGTAAAGGTGCTCCAAGATTACATTCTTTGAAGCGAGAACCTGTGTAAGCTTATCGATGAGATAATCATCATCAAAAAGTTCGTTTACCTGGAAGCCAATCTTTGCATATTTATCTGAATAGAAAGGTGCAATACCTGACTTTGTTGAGCCGAAAGACTTTTTCCCGAGTCTTTCTTCTTCACACTGATCGAAAAGAACGTGATAAGGCATTACCACCTGACATCTGTCAGATACAATGATGTTTGGCTTAGGAACATCTCTATCTGTGATAGATTTGATTTCGGCTACAAACTTAGGAATGTCGAGAGCTACACCATTACCAATGATATTCATTATGTTCTGGTGAAATACCCCTGATGGAAGTGTGTGCAGCGCAAATTTACCGTAATTGTTTACGATAGTGTGACCTGCATTCGCACCACCCTGAAAGCGAATAACGATATCCGCATTCTCGGCAAGAGTATCTGTAATCTTACCCTTTCCTTCATCTCCCCAATTTGCTCCAACTACTGCTGTAACCATTTTTCCCTCCTGGTAAAAAAGAACTAATAATTATTAAATATCGTGTTTCTTTGACACTGTAACGGCCAGTGAACCTGGTCCGATGTGGCATGAAACACTGAGTGAAAGCGGATCAATTATTATATTGTGATTTGGGAATTTCTCAAGAAGTTCATCTCTAAGGATAACAGCTTCTTCGAATTCCTGTGTATGTGCTACGCATATTTCGCACTTAGAACCATCTTCGTCATCGAAGCGCTCCTTCATGTCCTTTGCGATAGCATCGATCATCTTCTGCTTAGCCTGACGCATTGTTCTAGCAATAGCAAATGTATCAAGCTTCTCACCCTGAATCTGAAGAACAGGCTTAACCTTAAGAAGACTTCCGATTGCAGCAACTGCTGGTGTAAGTCTTCCACCCTTCTTCAAATACTCAAGTGTACCAACTGTAATGTAAATAGAAGCATCTAAACCTGTCTCTTCGAGGTATTCCTTGATTTCAGCACCAGACTTACCATTCTTTGCAAGTTCTAATGCTTCAAATACAGAAATCTTCTGGGTTACAGAGATTCTATGATTATCTACTACATGAACTCTTCCTTCATAGTCGTCAGAAAGAGCTATAGCTGTCTGACATGAACTAGAAAGTCCGCTTGACATCGGAATATATACAACCTCATCAAAGGATTCGAGGAGTTCTTCCCACTTATCCATGAGATCACCAACTGCAGGCATAGATGTTGTTATCTTGCAATCAGGATTCTTAAGTTTTTCATAGAACTCTTCCTGTGAAAGGTCGATTTCTTCATAATACAATTCGCCATCGATATAGAAAGGCATAGGCATAACAAAAAGATTGTTGATAGATGAAGCCTCACTATTTAAGATTCCACTGTTAGAATCTGTAAGAATTGCAACGTTACTCATTTCTTATCCTCACTGATAATTAAAATTAAAAACACACGTTAAGGATTTTAACATAATGGGATTTGAAATAAAAGGTGTTTACTCTAAAAAGCCAAAAAGAACCCGAATTTCTAATGAAAAAGAAATTCGGGTTTCTTTTTGAGCTTTTTATCTAGACATTCTATAAGTTTAAATCCCATTATGTTTAAATCCCACACGTCTTGCCGCAGCAGGGAATGATGCAAGATTTGACTAGCATACACAAGCATATATGGATTGATGTAAGATTTAACTAGTGCACAAAAGTAAATATCGTAAAAGTCAAACAACCCCAGAAATTCTTTTTCATTAGAATTTCTGGGGTTAGTTTGCTTTTACGATTAGTTATTCTTTATATTACGTCAAATCTTACATCATTCCAGCTGCTGCGGCAGAAGTTGGTGCAGCACCTTCTTCTTTGATATCAACAACTGCAGCTTCTGTTGTAAGAAGTGTAGATGCAACTGATTCAGCATTCTGAAGAGCTGATCTTGTAACCTTAACTGGATCAAGAATACCAGCCTTAATCATGTTTACATACTCATTGTTGTAAGCATCGAAACCGAATCCTACTTCTGACTCTCTAACCTTGTTGATTACAACAGCGCCTTCGAGACCTGCATTCTCTGCGATATAGTAAAGAGGAGCTTCAAGAGCCTTAAGAACAAGCTTAGCACCTGTCTTCTCATCGCCTTCAAGAGTTTCAGCAAGCTTAGCAACTTCCTTAGAAGCATGAATGTAAGCTGATCCACCACCTGAAATAATACCTTCAGCTACAGCAGCACGTGTAGCATTAAGAGCATCTTCAAGTCTAAGCTTAGCTTCCTTCATCTCTGTTTCTGTAGCAGCACCTACCTTAATTACGGCTACTCCGCCAGCAAGCTTAGCAAGTCTTTCCTGAAGTTTCTCTTTATCAAATTCTGAAGTAGCTTCTCCTATCTGATTTCTGATGTGATCGATTCTCTCAGAAATAAGTGTCTTATCTCCTTCACCATCAACGATGATTGTAGATTCTTTCTTAACCTTAACTGACTTAGCACGACCAAGCTGTTCAACAGTTGTGTCTTTAAGTTCAAGACCAAGGTCACTAGAAATAACTGTACCACCAGTAAGAATAGCGATATCCTGAAGCATTTCCTTTCTTCTGTCGCCATATCCTGGAGCCTTAACAGCTACAACATTGAATGTACCTCTAATCTTGTTGAGAATAAGTGTTGTAAGAGCTTCACCTTCAACATCATCAGCAATGATAAGAAGTCTAGCTCCACTCTGAACGATCTGCTCAAGAAGTGGAAGGATTTCCTGGATATTTGAAATCTTCTTGTCTGTGATAAGGATGTATGGATCATCGAGATCTGCTTCCATCTTGTCTGTGTCAGTTACCATGTATGATGAGATATATCCTCTGTCAAACTGCATACCCTCAACTACATCGAGTTCAGTCTGCATTGTCTTTGATTCCTGGATTGTGATAACACCATCGTTTGAAACTTTTTCCATAGCGTCAGCAACCATCTGACCTACTTCTTCGTTACCAGCTGAAATAGCTGCAACCTTAGCAATCTGATCCTTGCCTTCTACGTTCTGGCTCATCTTAAGAAGAGCATCAACTGCACATTCTGTAGCCTTCTTCATACCCTTTCTAAGGATGATTGGGTTAGCACCTGCTGTGAGGTTCTTAACACCTTCATTTACCATGGCCTGTGCGAGAACTGTAGCTGTTGTAGTACCGTCACCTGCTACATCGTTTGTCTTTGTAGCAACTTCCTTTACAATCTGCGCTCCCATGTTCTCATATGGATCTGCAAGTTCGATGTCTTTAGCAATTGAAACACCATCGTTTGTGATAAGTGGTGAACCATATGATTTTGCAAGAACTACATTACGACCCTTAGGTCCAAGTGTTACTCTAACTGTATTTGCAAGCTTATCGACACCAGTCTGAAGTGCCTTTAAAGCTTCTTCTCCATTTTTGATTTCCTTAGCCATTTTAATGACTCCTTTCGACTAGTAAACCTAATTAACCTTCTACAATTGCAAGAATATCGCTCTGCTTAACAATAATATACTCTTCTCCACCGAGCTTAACTTCTGTACCAGCGTATTTTGAATAAATAACCTTCTGGCCTTCCTTTACCTGCATGGCTACTTCCTTACCATCACAGATTCCACCTGGTCCAACAGCAATTACTTCTGCTTCCTGTGGCTTCTCCTGAGCTGTGCTAGCAAGAATGATGCCAGACTTTGTAGTCTCCTCAGCTTCGAGCTGCTTTAATACAACTCTGTCAGATAATGGTACTAACTTCATAAATGTAACGCCTCCTTATATGTTAGTGTTTAATTATAATTATAATTATTAGCACTCTAATATTATGAGTGCTAAGTACTTAGTTATAATAGATTTCTTATGATAAGTTTTCAAGTGCTAAATTGTATTTATCCGGATACAATCTACCAAAATTTGTAATTATTTACCAATTCTTTGCCTCCAGCGATGGCAACTCTATGGAATAATGTCTTAAATTTTTTCTGTTTTTCCTTCGGAAAGTCTGAAAGATGCTTCTCCATATTTTTCAAAATATTCTTCAAATCCGGGAAAGACTCTACCGTAGCACCTGTAAGCTCATAAATAGCTGTAAACATAAGTGTAACGAAATCCTTCCTGTCATCATCGGTAATTTCAGAAAGCCACTCTTTCACTGTTTCAGAGAACACCCTCGACCAATTGCCAATTTCATCGACCTCTACGAGCTTCTTCCCTTCAACCTTCCAAGAAAATATATCATGCTCTTCCAACCCAAAAGCTGTCGACTCAACGATAATATGCTGATAAGCGTTTAATAGCGAGGTACCTACAACCGCATCCTTCGGAATTATAGAAGTCACCTTAGAAAGGATCCTCTGATAATCACTAGAGTTTAGAACCGCTTCTCTAAAGCCTGGTCCATCATTCGTAAAGACCTCTAAAATCCTATCGAAATATTTATCATCCGAAAAAGCCGCCCCATATACAGCGAAATTTCCGCCTTAGAATGACCTCCAATTCTGATTGACTCATATTTCTCACAAATAGAATTCACATAGTTTACAGCCTTCTTATGGCCAGGAATCTGGTCTAAATAGGCCATATTGAAATCTTCCTGCCAACCTGTAATCGTGTGATCGGTTCCTCTAAACGAAATAAACACACTATTGTCCGGCAGATGAAATGTCACAGCGCTGAACTGAGACGCTGCCTCCACATCGATTTCATTTACGTAATTTGAAACATATACATCTCGAAAACGCTTGGTTTCTACAACATCTTTCATCATTATCTGGGAAAAATCCGAATGCTTTACGCGTTTATAGACTTCATCAAAATCATTACGCTTAAAATACTCTTTGCAAACGCTCTCCAACGAAACCTTTTCATCAGACGGGAAGGCACTAACCATCCCTTCAAAAGGCACATAAGAAAGTTCTGAGAATATCAGATTATCTATAATATTAAAAGGATCAACCGCAAGCTCGATATCACCTCTCCATTTCAAATAATCAATAACGTTTGCCATTTTTCCCCCTTAGCTTATGAAAGTCGTTATCAAAACAACTGTCAAATTCAAAAGTCCGTGCGACAAGATGCAAAGCCAAAGCTTTTTCGTAGTAACAAAACAATAACCGAGAAGCACTCCTAGAATTACAGCATAAATGAGCTGAACTATATTGAAATGCATCGCACCGAAGAGAATCGCTGAAACAATCGATGCAGTAAGATGACCGTACCATAAATCAAGCTGACCAGCTATGATTCCACGAAAAAGCGTCTCTTCTAAAATCGGTATCATTACACAGGTGGTGAGAATCTTCACCCAAAGTACGCCATCAAACAGTTCTCTATTCGCAGCTTTATACCCTTCAGAAACATGAACAAGCGGAGTATGTGAAATAATCAGGTTTGCACAGATGCCTACTAGAATAATCGCTATCAGAAAAAGCATATCTCTTCTAAAATCGCTCTTCTGAAATAACTTCTCACATCTCACAATTGGTGCTTTGCGATATATCCTAAAGATAAACGGATATGTCACATACGCGGCCAGAAAGAGGCCAAAAAGAGCCCCGAATTTCTGTGGCATTATAGTAATAAATAGTTTTGCCGCAACCTGATAGATAATTATATACACGAGAAGCGGATATACTATCTGAAATATTCTATTGCCTTTAAATCGAGACTCTTTCATAGTTTAGTGCTTGGTTCCTCTCTGATCACGAGATGTAATATGTAATCTCTCAAGGTTTACTTCGCCCTTGTCTGTCTTAATCTTCTTTGACATATTTGGTCGAAGTACTTTGTATCCTGTAATTTCTTCTTTACCCTTAATCTTCATTCCTCGTACACCGAGAGCTGCCTTCTTCTTCTCAGGTACCTGTGAAGCCTCAAATCTGAGGAAGTAATTCTTGTCTGAATACATGCAGACTGTATCTTCGTCTGTAATAATATCTACGCAAACGACTTCATCCGTATCAGAAAGTTTCGTCGCTGCTGTTGTCTTCTTCGCTACATCGAAGAGGTCACCCTCTACTACCTTTATAAGGTTCTCTTTAGTACCAAAGAAGAGCTTCTTACCCTTAAGGTTATTAATGGTGTCTAAATATAAAATGTGCTCTTTACTGCTATCAAAATTACTTACGTTATCAATAGGTGTTCCCTTGTCTCTGAACTTACCCTGTGGCATGTCTAGAATCTTCGCTGTATGCAGGTTACCCTTGTCGGTAAACATCGCAATCTTGTCCGTATTCTTGCAGAACAAGATATGCTTCGACTCTTTCGTAGCCGCTTCAATATTTCTTTCGTATGTAGCAGTATCAATAACTTTTCCGTAGAAGAATCTGTCGAAAAGCACAACGACATCTTCCTCTACTATAGGTTTCTCCTCGATTACAACTTCTTCAATCTCAGCGATTTCAGTTCTACGAGGACGATCAAAGCTTTCCTTCAAAGCAGCGAGGTCTTTAATGATAACGGCAGCCATAGTACCTCTGTTTGAAAGGATTTCTGAATAATCCTGAATATTTTTAAGAGTATTCATGTACTCTTTTCTAAGTGCATCAATTTCGAGACCGATAAGCTTATACAGTCTCATTTCGAGGATGGCATCAGCCTGTCTTTCAGTAAAAAGCAGCAAGCCCGCATCTTTCTTTGACTGTTCAGACTTAAACTTAATTCCATCAGTCACACCGTTTACAAGGCATTCTTTAGCCATCTTACGATCTTTACTTCCACGAAGAACTTCGATGATAAGGTCGATTACATCACATGCCTTGATAAGACCTTCCTGGATTTCCTTCTTCTCACGTTCTTTCTTGAGAAGATAGTTATACTTACGAGTTGTAAGTTCGAACTGGAACTCAACATTGTGACGGATAATAGGCACGATACCAAGTGTCTCAGGCTTTCCATTTACTACAGAAAGCATATTTACACCGAAAGTATCCTCGAGACGAGTCTTCTTAAAGAGAAGATTCTTAACACCTTCTACATCAGCGCCTTTCTTGAGTTCGATAACGATTCTGATACCTTCTTTTGAAGACATGTTTGAAATATCAGTAATATCGTTTGTCTGTCTTGACTCTACAAGCGCATAGATATCGTTAAGGAACTTACCGATATTTGCACCGATCATAGGATATGGAATCTCAGTAACTACGAGATTTGTCTTTCCATTCTTACCCTTCTCAGTCTCAACCTTTCCTCGGATACGAATCTTTCCTTCACCAGTAGAATAGATTGAAAGAAGTTCCTCCTGATTAGCAACAATACCGCCCGTTGGAAAATCCGGACCTGGGATGATTTTAAGCATCTCTGCAGTGTTGATATCTGGATTTTTCATATATGCGATAACACCGTCGATAACCTCTCCGAGATTGTGAGGTGGAATGCTAGTCGCCATACCTACGGCAATACCTTCTGCACCATTTACGAGAAGGTTAGGAATACGAACAGGGAGAACTGAAGGCTCTTTCTCTGTCTCGTCGAAGTTCGGAACGAAGTCGATTACATCCTTGTCGAGATCCTTAAGGTATGCTTCTTCTGTAACCTTCTGAAGTCTCGCCTCAGTGTATCGCATCGCAGCGGCTCCATCACCTTCTATTGAACCGAAGTTACCATGTCCGTCTACAAGCGGAAGCCCCTTCTTGAAATCCTGTGACATAACTACAAGCGAATCGTAAATAGAAGCATCACCGTGTGGATGATACTTACCCATTGTATCACCGACAATACGAGCTGATTTTCTATATGGTTTGTCAGATTTGATGCCGAGTTCATACATATCGTAAAGAGTACGTCTCTGAACTGGCTTAAGACCATCTCTGATATCTGGAAGTGCTCTGGCTACGATAACAGACATGGCGTAATCGATATATGATTTCTGCATCTCATCGGAATATTCCGTCTGGATGATTCTCTCCGGATTTGCCATTTATATCCTTCTTTCTATGTGAAAAAACTTAAACGTCTAATTCTGCATCATGTGCGTGATCGTGGATGAAAGACTTACGAGGAACTACGTCATTTCCCATAAGCATTTCTGTGACATCTGAAGCGAGTCTACCATCGTCGATAGAAACTCTCTTCATTACACGTCTCTCTGGATCAAGTGTTGTTTCCCAAAGCTGTTCTGCATCCATCTCACCGAGACCCTTATATCGCTGAAGTGTGAAATCACCTGTGTGAGTCTTTCTGTACTTCTCAAGGGCAACATCATCGTAAAGGTACTCTTCCTGGCCTCTCTTAGGCATAACCTTATAAAGAGGTGGCATAGCGATGTATACGTGTCCTTCATAGATGAGTTCTGGCATGAATCTGTAGAACAGTGTCAAAAGAAGTGTCGTAATATGTGAACCATCGACATCGGCATCAGTCATGATTACAATTTTGTCATAACGAAGTTTTGTGATATCGAAGTCGTTACCGTATCCTTCAGAGAAACCGCATCCAAATGCATTGATCATAGTTTTGATTTCGGCATTCTTAAGAACCTTGTCGATGCTGGCTTTCTCTACGTTTAGAATCTTTCCTCGAATTGGAAGAATCGCCTGATACATACGGTTTCTAGCCGTTTTTGCTGAACCGCCGGCAGAATCTCCCTCGACTATGAATATTTCACACTTCTTCGCATCTCTTGATTCACAGTTAGCAAGCTTACCATTTGAATCAAATGAGAACTTCTGCTTTGTAAGAAGGTTAGTCTTCGCTCTCTCTTCAGTCTTTCTAATCTTTGCAGCTTTTTCAGCGCAAGAAAGAACCGCTTTTAAATTATCGAGGTTTCTATCAAAATATAGCTGAATTTCGTCATTAGTAACCTTTGAAGCTGCTTTTGAAGCATCTGGGTTATCAAGCTTAGTCTTCGTCTGACCTTCAAATCGTGGATCCGGATGTTTCATAGAAATAACAGCTGTCATTCCATTTCTAAGGTCCGCACCGGTGAAGTTAGGATCCTTGTCTTTTAGTACTCCGATTTCTCTAGCGTAGTTATTTAGAATTGTTGTAAATGTAGTTTTGAATCCAGTGATATGTGTACCACCTTCAGCATTGTAAATGTTATTACAGAAGCCGAGGATATTCTCATGGAATTCATTTACATACTGGAAAGCTACCTCTACAGAAATATTATCAAGTGTACCCTTATAGTAGATTACAGGAGTAACTGCTTCGTTGTTGATATTAATATCTCTTACAAAACCACAGATACCATCCGGTTCATGGAATGTAATCTTCTCTGGTTCTTCACCTCTGTCATCGACATATTCAATTGTAAGTTCAGGGTTTAGATAAGCAGTTTCATGAAGTCTACTCTTGATTTCATCTTCCTTGAAGTTTGTCTTCTCGAAGATTTCTGGATCAGGAAGGAAGTTAATCTTTGTACCTCTCTCCTTTGTCTTTCCGAGAATTGGAAGCTGACCTTTTACAAGTTCAAGTGCAGGCTTTCCTTTTTCGAAATAATCGTGATATATATTTCCATCTCGACAGATTTCGATATCGAGATGTGTTGAAAGCGCATTAACTACAGATGAACCTACACCATGAAGTCCACCTGAAGTCTTATACGCATTATTATCAAACTTACCGCCAGCATGAAGTGTAGTAAGTACTACTCGTTCAGCTGGAACCTTAAATTTATTTGTCGCAACTGGGATTCCTCGACCATTATCCTTAACAGTACATGAGCCGTCTTTTTCCAATGTCACCCAAATAGTATCGCATTCCCCTGCCAAATGCTCATCGACAGAGTTATCTACGATTTCATAAATCAGATGATTAAGTCCCTTTCTGGATGTAGAACCGATGTACATTCCTGGACGGACACGTACAGCCTCCAATCCCTCAAGGACCGAAATACTACTATCGTCGTAATCTACGCTCTTTCCCATAAAACACTCCTACAAAAAGCACCTCTATACAGTAAGATAAGCTGTATAGAGGCATATACTTTAATTTAATCAATTTTATAATTTAGCATATCCATAACCATTAACCATGGCATCTATTGGTGTGCCGTTCTGACACATAGGACACTCATGTGGTTCATATGCTGAATAACCAGGCAAATCTTCCTGATCAAAAATAGTAAATACTCTCGTTTCATCAACATGGTCAATAGTACTGAATATCGCAGCGATTCCACATACTTGACCACCATAATACTGAATGCATTCAAGCGCCTGCTTCACAGTATCACCTGTAGTCATACTGTCTACAAGAACCAAAACACTCTTTCCTTCTACAGCAAGCTTATTGTTCTCTCTGAACATAAACTGGTTTACGCTGTTTACCTCAGGTCTGATTACATAGGTTGTATCGTGAATGTTATTGTTTACGATAAAGCCGCTCTTCTCAATTAGAATACCGAGAAAAGCACCTATAACCTGAGTTTCATCGAGACAAACTATAGTATCAATTGTCTCAACCTGGTTTTCAAGCTGACTCTTTAGAAAGTCTGCAGCCTGTTTGGCCTCCGAAATACGAACCTTAATACGAGTTACATCAATATAATAGTTCGTATGCGAATGGCTTGTTGCGAAATGACCCTGTGCAGCATTAATAGTTACAGAACGATCATTTCTAGCATAAAACTTAATAAGACGATCAGATATACTATCGCTCATAATTCTCCCCCTTTGTCTAGAAAATTAGTTTACACCAGTAGAACCAAACCCACCTCTTGATTCACCTGAAAGTCTATCTGTCTCTTCAAAATCGATAGCTGGCTGATGAGCCAGAATTCTGAACTGACAGATTCTATCATTTACATGAACTTCCGTATCGCGTGTAGCGTATACAGGCATCATGATATGATCATCATCACCACAGTATGATTCATCGATAACACCCATAGCGTTTGTCTGAATCAAACCGAAGTTCTTGAATGTAGAACTTCTAGCTACGAGAAGCATCTCATATCCCTTTGGAAGCTGCATTGAAACTCCCATATCGATAAGCTTGAAATCGCCCTTCTTAAGCACTACATCTTCAGCAACTCGAAGGTCAATCCAATCAGACTTGCCATCGATATAGCATAGCTTCTCGATTTCATTTGAATGATACTTAATTCTAATTGTTTCTCTCATAACTCACCCTTAAATAATCTTAACTGTTTTTATATAATCAAACAACCTATTCCCATGAAGGTGCAGTGATTTCACTCTTCTTATCTCTAGTCATAAGAGAAAGAACAGATTCTCTTGGATCTGCATCCTCAAAAAGAACTCGGTTAACTTCACCGATGATAGGAAGTTCTACATCGTATTTTTCACCCAAAGCCTTTGCTGCCTTGGCAGAATAAACACCTTCTACAACCATGGCAACCTTGTCCATAGCTTCCTTCATCTTCATACCCTGTCCAATATAGACACCAGCTCTTCTATTTCTACTGTGTCTAGACTGACATGTAACTATAAGGTCACCGATACCAGAAAGTCCTGACAGAGTCTCAATATTTCCGCCCATCTTCACAGCAAGAGAGGAAATCTCTTTAATACCACGAGTGATAAGAGCCGCTTTTGCATTATCACCGAAGCCAAGTCCGTCCGACATACCTGCAGCAAGCGCGATTACATTCTTCAAAGAACCACCGAGCTCAATTCCAGTAGTATCTGGGCTAATATAAACACGAAAACAATCATTCATAAAGAGTTCCTGTGCAAATACGCAAAGCTCTCTGTCCTTAGATCCGATTACAACAACAGTAGGCTGTCCGATTACAACCTCCTCCGCATGTGATGGACCAGAAAGAACACCGACCTTCGCTTTATCACCGAGAACATCTTCGATAATCTCAGTCTGAATCATAAGAGTATCCTCTTCGATACCCTTTGATACAGTGATAATCTTCTGATTTTCAATAAATGGCTTCAGATTCTCAGCTGTTCTACGTGTTGCAGTTGATGGCACGGAAAAAACTATTAAATCCATGTCGCGAGAAGCTTCTTCCAAATCCGAAGTAAATTTAAGTTTCTCAGGCAAATCCACACCTGGAAGCTTCGACTCATTACGTCTAGTACGTTTTAACTCTTCTGTCTGATCATTTCTGTATGACCATAGAGTAACAGAATGTCCATTTTTGCATAAAAGTACAGCGAGAGCTGTTCCCCAGCTACCTGCACCGAGCACTGAAACATTTGCCATTATGTCCTCCCTTAAACACTAGGGTGAAATGTAAACTTGTTCTCATTATGATTTATAAGTCTCTTGATATTTGAACGATGTAAGTAAATCGCCAAACTAGCCAAGAAGATAATAATACATA
>DAISYI010000007.1:16198-24211 GCA_036825385.1 Lachnospiraceae bacterium
CAAACTTAGAAAATTCTCTTTTAGATAAAGTTTCTATCTTATAATTTCCTTTGAACGAAAGCATTCCAAGGAAATAAAAAGCTACAGTTTCTACAACTATTACAGTTGCTGCAAGGATAGATCCAAGTGATACATAGCGTGTAAAGAAAACAACTACTACGAATACAACTACGAGAAGCGGAACTGCCTTAGGCATAACTACTAGTAGGAATCCTAAACTTGAAGCAATTCCCTTTCCGCCTTTAAATTTAAGTACAAACGGAAAGTCATGACCGATAACCGCACCAAATGCAGCCCAAACCTGAAGCATATGAATATAAGCACCCGAATAATCTGTTGTGTTCTTAAAGATAAGTCCTACTACAAAGTAAGCGACTACAACCTTTAAACAATCAGAAAGTAAAGTCAAAACTCCTGGAGTAACGCCAAGAGTTCTAACCGTATTTGTTGTACCTATATTTCCGCTTCCAAGGGTTCTGATATCCTTGTCATGCGCTTTACCATATAAATAGCCAAACAGGATATTTCCAAATAGATATCCAATAGCAAAAGCAAGTAAACGAAACATCTTATTTTTCTCCATCCTTCTCTCTAGTAATGAAGTGAAGCGCAGTACCTTCAAAACCGAAAGCATCTCTAATTCTATTCTCTAAGTATCTTACATAAGAGAAATGCATAAGCTGCTTATAATTTACAAAAAGAATGAATGTAGGCGGCTTAACAGATACCTGTGTCGCATAGTAAATTCTAAGTCTCTTACCCTTGTCCATTGGCGGCTGCTGCATAGCACAAGCCTCAGCAATGATTTCGTTGAGAAGACCTGTCTGAACACGTCTTGAGTTATTCTCAATAACGAGATCAATTGTCTCGAAAATCTTACCCGTTCTCTGACCAGTCTTTGCAGAGATAAAGATAATACATGCATATGGCATGAAAGAAAGAGTCTGATGAATCTTATCCTTCATCTCTTTCATAGTCTTATCATTCTTCTCAACCGCATCCCATTTGTTTACGGCAATGATGATACCCTTTCCTCTTTCATGAGCGATACCAGCAATCTTCGCATCCTGTTCAGTTACACCTTCTGTGGCGTCAATCATAAGGATAACGGCATCGGCTTTTTCCACTGATGCGACAGCTCTGATGATTGAGTATCTCTCGAGGATTTCTTTAATCTTTGATTTACGGCGAAGTCCGGCCGTATCGATAAATATATAGTCTTTCTTGTTATAACGAATCTTTGAATCGATTGCGTCACGAGTAGTTCCGGCGATATCGGAAACGATAGCTCTCTTCTCTCCGGAAAGATAATTGATAAGTGAAGACTTACCTACATTTGGCTTTCCGATGATAGCAATCTTAGGGATATCTTCGTCATCGTCCTTCTTTACATTGTCTGGGAAACCTTCCACAAGCTTCTCAAGCATGTCACCGAAGCCGATTTTTGAAGTAGCAGAAATAGGAATAGGATCACCTATTCCGAGATTGTAGAATTCATATACTTCATTCATATACTTATTGAAGTCATCAACCTTGTTTACTACAAGTACTACAGGCTTATGCGAACGACGAAGCATATCGCATACGCCTCTATCAGCATCTGTAAGACCTGACTTGATATCTACGAGGAACATGATTACATCAGCACTCTCGATAGCAAGCATAGCCTGATTTCTCATCTCAGAAAGGATGAGGTCATTTGATTCAGGCTCGATACCACCTGTATCAATAAGAGTAAATGTCTTATCAAGCCATGTTACATCACAGTAAATTCTGTCACGAGTAACACCTGGCTCGTCATTTACGATAGAAATACGCTCACCGCAGAGAGCGTTAAAAAGCGTTGATTTTCCGACATTTGGTCTACCAACGATTGCAACTATTGGTTTTGCCATAACTAATTCCTTTATCTATTACATCTTTGCTCTAAGTTTATCTACACCATCTACAAATACGAGAATCTCAGCCACAACTTCATATAGCTCTGGTGGAATAGCATCACCGATTTCAAGCTTTGAAAGAGTCTCTGCCAGAGTATCATCTTTATAAAAAGGCACATCATGTTTCTCTGCCTCTTCTATAATCTTCTCGGCAATCCTTCCTTTACCTGAAGCCAGGATTCTAGGAGCTTCATCTCCTGCCTCGTATGAAAGCGCGACGGCCGTTTTGTTCTTGTCAAAATCTTCTGCCATAATACACCTCTACATTGTGCATTGAAAAGCATCTTTGATTACTTTGATTTTATCTCCGAGAATTGATACTACATCAAATCTAATCGGAGTTTCAACGTCGCTATGGGATTTTAACATAAAATACCTAGCAGTTTGAAGTATTTTGTGCTGTTTTTTTAAATTAACGAATTCTTCCGGGTAACCAAAGGACGAACTTTTCCTATACTTAACCTCAATAAATACAAGGGTTTCAGCATCTTTAGCTATTATATCAATCTCACCAAATCTGCTCTTAAAATTCATTTCTAAAATCTCATACCCGAATACTTTTTCCAGAAATAGAGCCGCAATCTGTTCATATCTAGCTCCTCTTTCTGACATATTATGCGCGTACGTCAAATGAATACCTCTTAATCTTCTGTTCAGTGTTTACAGTATTAGAATCAAGCATCTTAAGTGCGAGGTTCTCCTCACAAGGTGTATCTGTAAGAAGAATGTTTGGAATATATCCTTTCGCACGAAGCTTATCATCGAGTTTATCCAAATTATCATTTACAAGCTGATATGAAATTGGATCATCTAAATAAAACCTAATACCAACCTGCTTCTTATGCATTGTAACTGCAATATCTGTATTTCCTAGATGATTCAAACTCAGGTGAAGAAACGCCGAAATATCATCCGATTCACCCTGACCTTTCTTCTTACGAGAGTAAACATATAAATCCCCTGTAGCGCTCTGATTCGCCATTCTAAGAGGAATCTGCACATAAGAGTAAAGTTGATTAATCTGATTCATAAAATCGATATTGCTCTTCACGCCCTTAAGCGAATCCGAAATCGGATTATTCTCGCCAGCAATCGCTCTCGCAACCTTATCGAGATTTGAAATCTGACGTTCGATTTTCTCATACATCTTCCTGATTGAATCCTTAAGGGAAACCTCATCAGGCTTCATAAGCCATTCAGATTCCAGTACATTTGAAAGTGCACTCTGATAGCCCTTCCCGGAGAATATATCCTTAATCATCGACTTTGAAATATCAGGATTATTCTTCATAAAATCATTCAAAGCTGTAAGTATCTGCCTATCTGGAATATCCGCTTTGAGATTACCTTTCTCATCAAACAGTTGTGGATTTGCTTCCATGAATCCAGGTACATTCTTAAGTTCTGTAGCGAGTTCCTGTCTCTGGGAAAAAGCTTCCGTCCTAACACTTGTTTCTCCCGCTTTACTTTCCGTAACAACAACAGCTTCATCTTGCGTATTCGGATTAACTACAGATTCATTTGCGTTTGAGGCAGCAGCTTTCTCATCACTTTCACTAGATACCTTCTCGCCCTGATTCATAGCTAATTCAGCTTCAAGAGAATCAGAAGCCTGAAGTGTTGATTGAAGATTCTCTTCAGGTGTAGATACTGCGGCTTTTTCCGAAGAAACTGTGCTTTCAGCTTCCGGATTTCTAGTCATGTTATCCATTTCGACAACTTCCTGATCTATTGGAAGTTCTCCATTCACAGGTGCTTCGCCGTCTAATTTATAGTTTGAAACATCGATAATGGCCTGCTGAATCTCGATCATATCAGTCTTCGAAACATTAAGAGATGCTAGCGCTTCTGGAAGAGATGAAACGAAATTCTTCACATCCTCAAGGATTGCATTTGAATTCTCCTCAAATCTCACGAAATTATCGATATTCTCTGGAGTTGGTTCGATTCCAAACTGATCCATTCTAATCAGCGTCATAATATCGACATCAGAATGCGATGACGCAAGTCTTCCCATTCTAGCAAGATTGTCGGCATTTATCGGGAGATTATTCTGCATCAGTGTATTTACGAGCTCGATATTCCTACCTGTCTGAGGGAGCGCAGCCTCTGAAAGCGCATTTAGAAGAATTGGATTATTAATATTTCCATTCTGAAGAGGTGTAATCTCAATAGTCTTACCGTCGTTTGATTTTACCTGAAAAAAGACAGATGTCCCCTCTTCTAGAGAAACATTACCCTCCAATCTCGCTGTCATAGTCTGACCGTTTGGAAGTGAAAGGGTAACCTTTTTCCCGTCGATAGAAGAAACACTGCCTTCAAATATCTGACCTTTGGCAATAAGCGCAGATTCCTTTACGCTCCCGCTTTCGCCAGAACGTTTAATGGAAGTATTCTTATTTCCGCTCGTCATATATGAACCGAGCTGACCGATGAAATCCTGAATCTGCATATTTGCCCCACTTTAATATAATCTAGTTGTCTTCATTTAAGAATTTCAAGAAAGATAATCTATGAATTGGGCATGGACCATATTCACGAAGCGCATCCATATGAGCCTTTGTTCCATAACCTTTGTTTGATTTAAAACCATACTCAGGATATAACTCGTCCATCTCCTCCATAAATTCATCTCTCTTAACTTTAGCAACGATGCTTGCTGCGGCGATAGACATAGACTTCGCATCACCCTTTACGAATGCTTTCTGCTCAATTCCTAAATCTTCAATAGTCACTGCATCTACGAGAGCCATATTAGGCTTTGGATTGAGGGAAGCAACAGCTTCTCTCATAGCCTGCTTTGTTGCATTAAGTATATTTATCTTATCTATCGTCTTTTCGTCCGCAACACCAAAGCCTACTGCGACAGCTTTTTCGAGAATTTCCAAAGAAACTTCCTTTCTCTTCTTCTCAGAAAGCTTCTTTGAATCGTTAATGTATAGAATATCGCAATCTTTTGGAAGAATAACTGCGGCTGTAACTACGGGACCAGCGAGGGGACCTCTACCAACCTCATCAATTCCGCAGACGATATCATATTTCTCAATAAATTCCATATCGAACTCATGCACAAGGCGTGTACGTTCGATTTCTTTCTCAAGTCGTTCCTGTTTTGTCATATTCACTCACTAATCGTCTGATTCTGGTTCGAGATTCTTGATATCTGAGAATGGATATAATCTAATCCATGCTCGTCCAATCAGATTCTCTCTCTTAATATTTCCTACTTCCTTCATTCTAGAATCACAACTGTTGTTTCTGTTATCTCCCAGAACGAAATACTCGTCATCACCTAATTTAATAGTCTTCTCGGCTCTTCCGGCATGATCAATGATGTCATTACCATAATGCTCCTCGAGAGGAATATTATTGATATAAATTCGACCAGATTTATCGATGAATACTTCCTCACCTGGAAGACCGATGATTCTCTTGATGAAGAATGATTCATTATTTGTTGGATCCGGAAAAACTACAATTTCAAACCTTTTAGGATCTCTAAACTTGTATGAAATCTTATCTATAATCAGATTGTCTCCATCGTTAAGCGTATTATTCATAGAAGTACCGCTTACGACAGTTCGCTGTCCGACATAAGTCACAATAAGAAAACTTATAAATACGAGGGCGGCAATATAGATAAGGAATTCAATACCGTCTTTCTTCTTCTGTTCTCTCTTCTCAATTTCTTCTTCTAATGTCATTTCTTACTCCATGTCTATGTAATCTTCAGGAGATTCCAAAGAAACCCTACCAAACTTACCTATTCTCAAATCCTGCATAAATACTTCAGCAGCCTTCTGTGTATCAGGTACACCCTGACTCTTCAAATAGCCTCGATTAGTTGCAATAGCTTCATAAATCTCAGCTGGTGAAAGGTCTTCTGATACAGAATATCTCTTCTCAATAGCACCAGGATAATTTGTCTTAAGCTTATCGATTAGAATTGCACCGAGCTCTTCAAAAGGAATAAGCTCATTTCTGATAGCACCTGTAATAGCGAGGTTTTCACCAATTTCATGTCTATCAAACTTAGGCCACAATACACCAGGTGTGTCCAAGAAGTCGATTTCATTACTTGCATGAATCCACTGCTTACCACGAGTTACACCAGGCTTATTTCCTGTCTTCGCTGACGCCTTACCAGCAAGTGTATTAATAAGAGTAGACTTTCCTACATTAGGGATTCCGATAATCATCGCTTTAATCTTACGGTTGCGAAGTCCCCTTCTCTTGTCTCTTTCAATCTTCTCTTTGCAAGCTTCTTTCGAAGCATTTACGATAAGCTTTCTAGCATCAGATTTAAGTGCATTGATTGGAAGATATGCGATATCTGATTTTTTATAGTACTCAATCCACTTATCAGTAACTGCAGGATCTGCCAAATCTATCTTAGTCATGACGATAAGCTTTTTCTTCTGCTTAGTTAAGTCGTTCAAGATAGGATTTGAACTAGAAAAAGGAATTCTAGCATCAATAATTTCGATGATTAGATCCACAAGTTTCAAATCTTCTACAATATTTCGACGGGCTTTCTCCATGTGCCCAGGGTACCACTCAAATTCCATATTACCTCTTACAAAATTCCAAAATGGCCTCTTGATAAATCAAACCAGACCTTACCTACGATATCTTTCTTAGAAACATTTCCAATATTGTCAAAACGACTGTCAACACTATTGTTTCTGTTATCGCCGAGAACGAAATACTGATCTTTCTTAAGCTTAATCTCTCTCTCAGCGAGTCCAGCGGTTTCCATATGATCAATTTCTACTGATTCTTCTTCACGAGCTTTGTCATTAACATAAAGAATTCCATCTTTGATTATTACACGATCTCCCGGTGTAGCGACTACTCTTTTTATGGAATAGTTAGAACCTGAATCCTTCGGCTTAAATACGATGATGTCATTCACCTTAGGTTTTCTAATCTTATAGCAAACTCTGTCCACAAGAACATAATCACCTGAACCCAAGGTATTCTCCATTGATTCACCGAGATTCTGCTCACGAACACCATATGCTCGTACAATTAGATATGCAAATAAAATGACAGCTGATACTTCTAAAACAAAAATTCCTATTCGCTGCCATTTATTAAAATCAATCTTCTTTCTCTTACGGTTAAAGTCAAGAGAATCCTTTTTTCTAAGCTTTTTACTTTTAAGTCTTTTTTCAATTAGTATATTATTATTCATAGCTATAAATATAAACTATTTTCCTTGTATTAACAAGGGCAAGCGCTCCCATCAGTCTCCTTCTTCGGCAAAAAAAGACAGCCACTTAAACATAAGTGACTGCCTTTAAATCGATCGAAATTATTTTCTAATAACTTCCTTAACCTTGGCTTTCTTACCAACGCGATCTCTAAGGTAGTTAAGCTTAGCTCTTCTAACCTTACCCTGACGAACGATTTCAATCTTCTCTACGTTAGGGCTGTGAAGTGGCCATGTCTTCTCTACGCCGATTCCGCTAGAAATCTTTCTAACTGTGAAAGTCTGACGGTTTGAACCACCCTGCATCTTAAGGACTACACCCTCAAAGATCTGGATTCTTTCACGGTTACCCTCGCGGATCTTGTTGTGAACACGGATTGTGTCACCAACTCTGAAGTCAACTACTTCTGACTTCTTCTCGTTTTCTTCGATTTCTCTGATAATGTCATGTGCGTTCATGATTTACCTCCATTTCAGACGTTCTTAATACTCTAATAGTAACAGAGGACCGTCCAACCTATAAAACAACTTGTATATCTTACCAAGTTTTCTGGGAAAAAGCAAGTTTTATTCATTTTCCGCCAAAAACTTTTTGTCTTTTTCGGACAATTCATATTTCTCTAGTAAATCTGGTCTATACTTCTTCGTTCTGAGAAGTGACATATTATGTCTCCACTCATCGACTTTCTTATGATTTCCAGACAGAAGAATTGGTGGAACTTCCATATCATTCCATACAGCAGGTCTTGTATACTGCGGATATTCGAGGAGTCCATTCTCAAACGACTCATCTGAAGATGAATCATCATTATGAAGTACACCAGGAACAAGTCTAGAAATAGCATCTACCATAACCAT
>DAISYI010000007.1:24221-27484 GCA_036825385.1 Lachnospiraceae bacterium
ATAGCAGCAAGCTCGCCACCAGTAAGAACATAATCTCCGATAGAAACCCTATCTGTAACTATTGAATCGAGAACTCTCTCATCGATACCTTCATAATGACCACAGAGAATAACGAGATCCTCTTCCTGGGCGAAATCATGTGCCATCTGCTGGTTGAAGGTATGCCCCTGAGGTGTTACATAGATTGTACGAACAGGCTTTTTCACATCGCGTGTAACCGCCTGATATGCGTCATATACCGGCTGTGCCTGCATAAGCATTCCGGCTCCGCCGCCATATGGATAATCATCAACCTTCTTATGTCTCTCTATCGTATAGTCACGGATATTTACAGTTTCAATACTGATAGACTGATTCTCTTTCGCTCTGCCGATGATACTCGTATTAAGACCATCACTAACCATTTCTGGAAAAAGCGTTAAAATGTGAAAATTCATTAATTCAAATCCTCTAATCCGCCAAGCATATGTACTCTAATGATTCCTTCATCCAAATCTGTAGACAAAATAACATCTGGAATAGCTGGAAGAAGAATCTCCTTTCCATCAGAGTTTACAACACTATAAACATCATTAGCACCTGTCTCATAGATATCTTTAAGGACACCGAGTTCTCTATCATCGTCTGTAATAACCTTAAGGCCGATGATGTCTGAGTAATAGAACACTCCTTCTGGAAGTTCAGGTGCATCTTCTCTATTTATGTAAAGCTCAGAACCATTAAGAAGTTCTGCAGCATTTCTATCAGCGATTTCTTTAAATTTGACGATACAGAAATTCTTCTGGATTCTCGCCTTTTCGATAGTCAAAGTATTTAAATCTTTGTTTCTATTCTTCTTAAGTTTGAAATTGTCGAGCTCAAGAAAATCATCAAGTGTATCTGTTGTAGGATGAACTCTTACCTCACCTCTAATACCCTGTGCTTTTCCTATTACACCAACACGAAGTTCTTTCTCCATTGTTTCTCCTTAAATGAAAAAATAGAGGCAGAAAAATTCTGCCCCTATAGATTAATCCTCAATATCAACGATAACTTTCTTGTCTGTCTTTGAAGCTGCAGCTTTGACTACAGTTCTGATAGACTTTGCAATCTTACCTTTTTTACCGATAACCTTCCCCATATCGGATGAGGCAACGTGAAGTTTGATATATACATTTCTGCTATCTTCACGCTCTGAAACTGTTACTTCAGATGGTGAATCAACCAAGGATTTTGCAATAAATTCTACGAGTTCTTTCATATCAGAGACCCACCCCTTCTATTCTTGCCAAAAAGATTATTTTACAATTCCAGCAATCTTGAAGAGCTTGTTAACTGTCTCTGTTGGCTTAGCGCCGTTTGAAAGCCATCTCTTTGCAGCTTCTTCATCGAGGTTGTATACAGATGGATCCTTTGTTGGGTCATATGTACCGATTTCTTCGATGAAACGACCATCTCTAGGTGATCTTGAATCAGCTACAACGATTCTATAGAAAGGTGCTTTCTTCTGACCAAGTCTCTTTAAACGAATTTTTACTGCCATGATTTTTCCTCCTTAAATCTATATCAGAAAGGGAAGCGGAACATTCCTTTTCTTCCTTTTCCTTTCATCATACCAGGCATCTTCTTCATCATCTTCTGAGCTTCATTGAACTGTTTAATGAAGCGATTTACTTCAGCGATGTCGACACCACTACCTTTTGCCAATCTATGCTTACGGCTAGGGCTCATAAGCTTTGGATTAGCACGTTCTTCTATGGTCATGGACTCAATAATAGCCTTGATATGAAGTAGCTTCTTGTCGTCCACAGCTCCCATAATCTGATCAGCCTGCTTCGAATTGATTCCCGGCATCATACCGAGGATGCTTGAGAGGCCTCCCATCTTCTGCATCTGTTCCATAGATACAAGATAATCATCGAAATCAAAGTTTGCTTTCTTTACTTTCTTAGAAAGTGCAAGAGCTTTGTCTTTGTCGATGTTTGCTTCTGCCTTCTCGATGATTGAGAGAACATCTCCCATTCCGAGAATTCTTGAAGCCATTCTATCTGGATAAAACTGCTCGAGATCTGAAAGTTTCTCACCCATACCTACGAAGAGGATAGGCTTTCCAGTTACTGCCTTGATTGAAAGGGCCGCACCACCTCGAGTGTCACCATCAAGCTTAGTAAGAATTACTCCATCGATACCGATTTCATCTTCGAAAGACTTCGCTACATTTACAGCATCCTGACCTGTCATAGCATCAACTACGAGAACTGTATCAGTAACCTTGATGTTATCCTTTACTTCACGAAGTTCCTTCATCATATCTTCATCGATATGTAGACGACCAGCAGTATCGAAGAGAACAACTTTGTTGCCATGAGCTTTAGCGAACTCAATCGCTTCATTGGCAATCTTAAGAACGCTTGTGTTATCTGTTGGTTCGAAGAAATCTACACCAACTTTTTCAGCGTTGATTTCCAGCTGTTTAGCAGCAGCCGGACGATATATATCCATAGGTACCAGAAGTGGCTTCTTACTCTTATCTTTGAGCTTGCCTGCAAGTTTTGCTACTGTAGTAGTCTTACCAGCACCCTGGAGACCAGCCATCATAATTACAGTGATTGACTGACCTGGTTCAAATTCAAGTTCTGTTGTTTCAGAGCCGAGCAGATTAGTCATCTCCTCATTTACGACCTTTATAACCTGCTGAGCAGGGTTAAGACCGTTAAGTACATCTGTACCGACAGCTCTTTCTGTGACATCAGAAATGAATTTCTTAACAACCTTAAAGTTAACATCCGCTTCGAGAAGCGCAAGCTTAACTTCTTTAAGTGCAGCTTTTACGTCTGCTTCAGATAATCTTCCTTTGCCACGAAGATTCTTGAATACGTTCTGAAATTTCTCAGATAGACTTTCAAATGCCATTATAATTCTCCATCAATTCGTTTCAAAACATCTAGTAATTTAGCCTCGTCGTAATTACCATCAGAAATCAGGTTTCTCATAAGCTGTATATTCTCTCTAATTGAATAGAATCTCTTCATCATGCCAAGCTTACTCTCATAATCTTCCATCGATGAAGTTGCACGCTTTACGAGGTCGTGAACGCCCTGTCTGGTAATTCCTTCATTCTCCGCAATTTCGCCAAGTGAGAAATCATTCAGGACATAATCTTCGTATATTTTCTTTTGATGTTCATTTAGGAGATCTCCATAAAACTCATAGAGATTTCCTTGTCTAATCTTATCTTCCATAAAAACTCACTTTGCATAGTATAAAGTAAAAAAACTTTACAG
>DAISYI010000007.1:27564-30471 GCA_036825385.1 Lachnospiraceae bacterium
CCTACACCGATGTACTTAACTGGACAGCTAAGCTCATTTGAAACTGCGAATGCAATTCCGCCTTTAGCTGTACCATCCATCTTTGTAAGAACAATACCAGAAATATCAGTAACTGAAGCGAATTCTCTCGCCTGAGAAACAGCATTCTGTCCTGTTGTTGCATCGAGAACAACGAATGTTTCTCTAGCGCAACCCTCTGCTTCCCTATCGATGATTCGATTCATCTTCTCAAGCTCGTTCATAAGATTCTTCTTATTGTGAAGTCTTCCTGCTGTATCGATTAGAAGAACATCTCCCCCTCTCGACTTCATAGCAGAGAGAGCATCGAAGATAACAGACGAAGGATCTGAACCTTCTGCAGATCCGATAATATCTACACCTGCTCTATCAGCCCATACTTCAAGCTGTTCACGAGCTGCTGCTCTAAATGTATCAGCTGCAGCGATTATAACCTTCTTACCTGCTTTCTGATATGAAGAAGCAAGTTTACCGATTGTAGTAGTCTTTCCTACACCGTTTACTCCTACAACCATAATGATTGACTTACCATTAAGGAAATCATATGCATCTTCCGGAACATAAAGCATCTCATCGAGCATATCAATGAGCTTATTCTTCAGAAGACCTACGCTCTTGATTCTATTAGCCTTCACTTCTGCTTTTAATCTATCTAGGATTTCCTCGGTGGTTTTCACACCGAGGTCTCCCATAATGAGAACTTCTTCAAGCTCTTCATAAAGATCATCATCTATTTTGTCATAGCCTAAAAATACGCTATCTACATTCTCAGCAAATCCTTCTCTTGATTTAGAAAGACCAGAGAATAATTTGGAAAAAAATCCACCCTTTTCTTCTGCCATAATCTTCCTCCAAAACGCTTATGCGTCAAGCTGATTCTCGATAAGGTTTACAGAAACGAGAACAGATACACCCTTCTCCTGCATTGTAATACCATACAGTCTATCAGCCGCGTTCATCGTACCTCTTCTATGAGTGATAACGATGAACTGAGTATTCTTTGTAAGTTTCTTAAGGTAGTTAGCAAATCTGTCTACGTTTGAGTCATCAAGCGCAGCTTCGATCTCGTCGAGGAGACAGAAAGGTGAAGGCTTAAGATGCTGAATTGCAAACAGAAGCGCAATTGCAGTAAGAGCTTTTTCACCACCAGACATCTGCATCATATTAATAAGTTTCTTTCCAGGTGGCTGAGCAATAATCTTAATTCCTGTTTCAAGGATATCTTCACCTTCGCAGAGCTCAAGTGTTCCCTTACCACCTCCAAAGAGGTCTTTAAATGCCTTGTCGAATTCAACCTGAATATCTTTGAATCCCTCTTCGAACTGTTTTCTCATACCCTCATCGAGGTCAAGAATAATCTTCTTCAGTGATTCTTCTGCAGCAATGAGGTCATCATGCTGTTTCTTCAGGAATTCATATCTTTCTGATACTTCCTTGTATTCCTCAATAGCATTTACATTTACATTTCCCATCTTACGGATTTCTTCCTTGATAGAAGAAATTTCCTTCTTGAGGTTTGTAGATTCTACGAGTTCCTCATCTCTAAGCGCGATTGCATTATGAAGAGTGAGTTCGTATTCTTCCCACATGTAATTATTCTGGAATTCAAGTTCCTCAGTAAGCTTCTGATAGCGAGACTTAAGTCTATAGAGATCTCTATCAAGAGCGTTAATTCTATCAGCGACTTCAGCACGCTTGTCGAAAAAGCCTTTGTATTTACTATCCATCGCATCCTTATTTGCGATAGCCTGTTCTCTCTTCTCAGAAAGAGCTTTTCTCATATTGTCGAAGTCTACGAGCTTGTTCTCGAGTTCTTCAATCTGCTTAGCCTTCTCTTCATTGATAGCTTCAGAATTCTTTGAATCATCCTGCATCTTCTCAATTTCAGTTACGCATCTCTCGATTTCAGACTTAATACGATTCTCGTTCTCTTCGATGAAGATAAGCTTCTGAACAGAGTTAGATTCTTCGATTCTTACCTTTGATACGAGGTCAGCAGACTCTGTCTGTCCATCAGATACAGAATCCAAGCTATCACGAAGGTCTGTAATAGACTGGTTAAGTCTGTTCTGTTCATCTTCGAGTTCTTTAAGTTTCTCAGAAGCCTTCGCTTTATTGTTCTCGATTTCTACGAGTTCTCGCTCGATAGCAGCCTTCTCGTCCTCGATATTTGAAGACTTATCATTCTGTTCTTTAAGAGCTTTCTCAGCCTGATCAAACTCAATCTTTGCAGTATTGAGAGCAACCATAGCTTCGTTCTCTTTGCTACGAAGTTCTTTAAGTTCAGATCTATTGAGTTCGAATGCAGTTACGATTTCATCGAGGCGAGCTTTTGTCTCTTCGTATTCTTCTCTAGAAGTTTTAAGTGTTTCCTCAAGTTTCTCAAGTTCACGTGTTCTTCCCAGAAGGTTATTCTTGTTCTTGAATGCACCACCAGTAAGTGATCCGCCTGGACGGAGGTATTCACCGTCAAGTGTTACAATGTGCTCTTTATACTTATGCGCCTTCGCAAACTTAAGCGCATTATCCATAGTATCGATTACAAGCACTCTACCCACGAGATACTTGATTACATCTTTAAACTTCTTATCACATGAAACGAGGTCAGAAGCAACTCCAACCACACCATGTTCATCTAGTTCACCATCAGTGAATCTATCCTTCTCAGGATGTACAGATGTAAGCGGGAGGAATGTAGCACGTCCAGCTCTCTTCTCTTTAAGATGCTGAATCATTCTCTTTGCTGTAGCTTCATCCTCTGTAACGATATTCTGAATATTTCCACCGAGTGCTGTCTCAATAGCAATTTCATACTTCTTATCAACTGAAATGAGATCAGATACTACGCCGATAAGACCACTTTCATGTCCTTTTTCTTCCATAACAGTC
>DAISYI010000007.1:30481-35772 GCA_036825385.1 Lachnospiraceae bacterium
ACACTGTTACCGAATCCTTCATAGCGTTCAGCCATGTTCTTAAGCGATTCGAGACGACCTTCTGCAGTCTTAATCTTGAGGTTTAATTCCTGAGATTTCTTCTCTTCTTCAGTCTTCTTTACTTCCCATGAAAGAATCTTCTCTTCGAGGGCTTTTCTATCAGATACAACTTTAAGATAATCATCATTAACCACCTTAAGTGCTTCTTCTTTAGCATTCTTCTCAGAGAGGAGGTTTTCTTCCTCGCTCTTTCTTTCGAGAACCTGCTTGATGAGAGAAGCTTTCTTGATGTTAATCTGTTCTCTCATAGTCGCGAACTTCTGCTCGTTAGACTTGATTTCAGCATTCTCGTGAAGAATTTCTACGATTCTATTCTGAGCTTCTTCAATCTTCTCAGTCGCATCTTTGATATGACTCTCGATTTCGTTCTTCTTATCAAGTGCTGCCTTTAAGCGTTCTCTAATTTCATGAAGAAGTGTTTCTGTTTCAGTTTTTTCCTTTAAGACACCTTCGAGTTCAGATTCTTTCTTTACCTTGTCTTCAACGAGGCTTTCGATTCTCTTACCGAGATCTTCATCTGAAACCTTCGACATCTTAATCTGCTCGTTGAGGATGGAAATCTGTTTCTCTACTTCATTCTTCTCCTCACTGATTCTATTCTCTTCTACGCGGAAGTTCTCGATAGCATCTTCTGATTCACGAAGCTTCTGCTCGAGTTCAGAGTATTCCTGCTTGATTGACTCGAGGTGATTCTGGTTCTCTGTGAGATCCTTCTGTACGATATCACCATTGAGCTTAGTCTTCTCTTTCTCAGCTTCGATTCGCTCAGTTTCCTGGATGTACATGTTTACATCGAGCTTCTTTAAATCTTCTTTGAGCTTTAAGTACTTCTTTGCAGCTTCGCTCTGTTCCTGAAGCGGAAGAACTCGGTCTTCGAGTTCGAGAAGAATATCGTTTACTCGGAGAAGATTGTCATGTTCAGATGAAAGCTTTTTCTCAGTTGCTTCCTTTCTCTTCTTATACTTAACGATACCTACAGCCTCATCAAAGAGTTCACGTCTGTCTTCTGGCTTACCAGAAAGAATCTTATCAATCTGGCCCTGTCCGATGATAGAGTATCCTTCTTTACCGACACCAGTATCGAAGAAGAGTTCCTGTACATCTTTAAGACGACATGGAACCTGATTAATCATATACTCTGATTCGCCAGAACGATAAACACGACGAGACACAGTAACTTCCTTATAATCTACAGGAAGTGTATGGTCTGAATTATCCATTGTAATAGCTACGTATGCAAAGCCAAGAGCACGTCTATTCTCTGTTCCAGAGAAGATGACGTCCTGCATTGACGCACCACGAAGCTGCTTTGCACTCTGTTCACCGAGAACCCAGCGAACAGCATCAGCTACGTTACTCTTTCCAGATCCGTTAGGTCCTACGATACCTGTAATACCATCATGGAAATCTAAAACAATTTTGTTTGCAAAGGACTTAAATCCCTGCATTTCAATACTTTTTAAATACATAATCGAATCCTTAACTGTCCCCGTTTAATCGAGAGATTCCCTGGAATGCCGCTTCCTGCTCAGCAGCTTTCTTTGAGCTACCCTTTCCAGTTCCAATCACCTTTCCATCTACTTTTACATCTACGTAGAAGACTTTGGCGTGATCAGGTCCCTCTTCACCAACCAATTCATAACACAATTCTTTGTGCATAGCCTGAACCATTTCCTGAAGTCTAGTCTTGCAGTCATGGTAAAGCTTCTTATGCTCAATATCAGTAAGAATGTATTTCAGTATGAAATTCTTTGCAACTTCCATACCGCCATCCAAGTACAATGCGCCAATGAGGGCTTCCATAGCATCAGAACGAATTGATTTTCTCTTTCGTCCGCCAGTTTTTTCCTCACCGCCACTCAAGAGAATATACTTTTCCAGATCAATTTCCTCAGTACAATAAGAAAGTGTAGGTTCACAAACTAAGCTTGCGCGAAATTTTGAGAGACTTCCTTCATCGTAATCAGGAAATTTATCGTAAAGATATTCACTTGAAACCAGTTCAAGTACAGCATCACCTAAAAACTCAAGTCTTTCATTGTCTGAATGAGCTTTCAAATGATGAGTATTCGCATATGAACTATGCGTCATAGCCATTGTGAGAAGACTCTTATCTTTGAATGTATAAGAAATAGTCTGCTCTAATTCTTTCATATCCGGCATACTTCCTCCTATGACAGAAAAAATCACCCTTTCCGAAGAAAGGGTAGATAAATTTCATTCGAAAAATTATTTTGCGTTTTCGATAAGCTCGATTGCATCTCCAACAGTTTTTACTTCTGTAAGTTCATCCTCGTCAACTTCAAGTCCGAGCTGATCCTGAACATCGAGAAGAATCTGATAAAGATCAAGTGAATCAGCACCGAGATCATCTTCAAATGTTGACTCAAGTGTGATTTCTTCTGGGTCTACTGAAAGTACATCAGCGATTGATTTTTTTAAAATTTCTAATTCCATTTTGTCCTCCAATTATTCTCCTAATTCTGCCTGAATGAGTTCGAGAATCTTCTGATTCTTGAAGTCTACACACTGCATAATAGAATTTGTAATTTCTGTATGTTTTGCACTACCGTGCGTCTTAACTACTAGTCCTCTCAAGCCGAGCATAGGAGCTCCTCCATAAGTAGAAACGTCGTAGTTCATAAGTTCCTTCTTTAAAGATTTAATAGAAAGAGCTGCTCCGATTGTAGAAATAAGGTTTCTCTTGAAAGCTTTCTTCATAAGCTTTCCAAAGAGCTTTGCAACACCTTCAAACATCTTGAGCACTGCATTTCCAGTGAACGCTTCACAAACAATTACATCAGCATATCCAAATGGAATGTCTCTAGTTTCTACACTACCGATGAAATTGATGCCTTCAGTCTCTTTGAGAAGTGGAAAAGTCTCCTTTACGAGAGCATTGCCTTTCTCTTCTTCAGCTCCGAGATTTAAGATACCTACTCTAGGTTCTCTTCCAATGATAGATTTCATATAGATAGAACCCATCTTCGCAAACTGAACCATATTCTCTGGCTTACAGTCTACGTTCGCACCGGCATCGAGAAGTAGCGCCGGTCCTTTTTCCGTAGGAATAATCGGTGCAAAAGGTGCTCTCTTTACGCCTTTTATTCTACCGATAAGTACCTGACCACCAGCAAGAAGTGCTCCTGAGTTACCTGCAGAAACAATAGCATCCGCTTCGCCATTCTTAACAGCCTTAAGTGCTCTTACAAGTGAAGAATCTTTCTTCTTTGTAATCGCCTGAACAGGGTGCTCATCTGTGGCAATAACCTCTGTTGTAGGTACGATTTTCAATCTATCAGCATCAAATTTATATTTGTTAAGCTCATCTGATACTATTTTTTCATCACCAAAAAGAAGTACTGTAATTTCCTTCGATTTGTTTACTGCATCAACTGCGCCCTTTACCATTTCGCCAGGTGCGTTATCGCCACCCATAGCATCAAGCGCAACTACTGTCATCTCGCTCATACAAAACCTCTTATCTAATCAGCAACAAATCCTAATAAAATATACTATAAATCTAGGGTTTAGTAAAGAAAAAAAGACCTCCGCGTTAAGGCCGCGGAGGTCGAAAATTTAAAATTATTTATCCATAGAAACGATCTCACGCTTATTGTAAGATCCACAAGCCTTGCAAACTCTGTGTGGCATCATAAGTGCGCCGCACTTGCTGCAACGGACAAGAGTAGGAGCGCTCATTTTCCAGTTCGCTCTTCTTCTGTCTCTTCTTCCCTTTGATGATTTATTCTTTGGGCAAATTGACATCGTCTACACCTCCTTAAATTTATCAAATAAGTCTTTGAATTTCTCCATGCGCGGGTCCATGACAGTTCGGTCGCAGCCACATTCCCTCTCATTTAGATCCTGACCACATACAGGACAGAGTCCCTTGCAGTCTTCTCGACAGAGAACCTTTGAAGGTAAAGCCGAGAGTATCCATTCATGGAGAAGTTTGTCTACATTTAAGAGTTCGCCATCAATATAAGGTGCATCGTCATCATCATCTAAAATGATTTCATGTCCGCTTAGCTTTAACTCTTCATCAATATTTATGGACAGGGTTTCACAAGTATCCTTCAAGCATCTGCTACAAGGAGCAGAAACCTCTACTTCTACATCCATAAAGATGCGAAGCGCTGAAGCATTGTCGTTTCTGACTATTACTTCAGACTGGATATCATGTGTGATAACATACTCGTTATCAAAACCGATATCGTCTTTTGCTATAGAAACAGGATATACTTTTTTAAATCCTTCTTCATTTAATGCTTTATTGATATCGATTAACACTATCTTCTCCAATCCATACCTATCTAATTATAACGACTTTCTCCTCTATGTCAAGAGTGAATTTATACTTATTTGCTGAGAACTTCAACAGTCTGACGGCAAATAGAAAGTTCCTCATCTGTAGGAATTACATAGAAAGGAATCTTTGAGTCTGGTGTAGAGATAAGTGTATCTGTTCCGATATGCATCTCTCCGTTTGCCTTCTCATCTTCCTTTACTCCCATGAAATCGAAGTATTCCATGATGAACTTTCTTACGTAGCTATTGTTCTCACCGATACCAGCTGTAAATACAACTACATCTGCACCGTGCATTGCTGTGATGTAAGAACCAACATACTTAGCAACTCTGTAGCAGTAAGCATCCATAGCTGCCTTAGCTCTCTCATTACCATTCTCCATTTCAGCAGTGATATCTCTGAAATCTGAAGAAACGCCTGAGATACCATGTACACCAGATTCCTTATTAAGGATAGTGATTACTTCGTCAAGTGTCTTTCCTTCGTGGTTTGCAATGTACTGAATAACTGAAGGATCGATATCACCAGAACGTGTTCCCATGATGAGTCCTTCAAGTGGTGAAAGTCCCATTGATGTATCAACAGACTTACCATTCTCTACTGCACAGATAGAAGCACCATTTCCAAGGTGACATACTACTGTCTTACACTGATCGTATGGCTTTCCTACGAGTTCAGCAGCTCTCTTTGATACAAAGCTGTGGCTTGTTCCGTGGAAGCCGTAACGACGAAGTTTATCTTCTTCATAATATTTATAAGGAATACCGTAAAGAAATGCCTTCTTTGGCATTGTAGCATGGAAAGCTGTATCGAAGATACCAACCATAGGAACACCTTCCATAACCTTCTGACATGCACGGATTCCGATGATGTTTGCTGGGTTGTGAAGTGGTGCGAGATCGTTGCAATCCTCAACAGC
>DAISYI010000008.1:0-2382 GCA_036825385.1 Lachnospiraceae bacterium
AGTTCTCGATACTACTTCAATCACAAATGCGCCATATACAGAGCATGATTACTATAGAGTAAGAACTGCTTATGACAATATTTCATATGGAAACAATGGTGATGTAGTTGCGATTGCTTATAAAGAAGAAGGTAATGCTACACCTCAGTCACTAAATATGACTGTATATGATACAGAAGCAGATTGGGAAGCTGCAACAGGCAAGGTCCTCGGTGATAACGAAGCGGTTCTCATCGAAGAAACTGGTGAAATCGTAATGGGTAAGGTTGTAGCGAGCACGCTCAAAGCAAATAGAGCGGTATTTGATATCAACTATACGAAGACTGGATTTAAAGATGGTGAACTTAGACCAGAATACTATTATAACTGTGTAAAAACTGCAGATAAGGGTACACCTGTAAATGTTCAGTATGATAAGTATGATGCAGATGGAAATGCTATTACATATGATATCAATTACACTATAGCCGCAAATCAGGAACTTCGTGTTAATATTGAAGCAGACCAGGTATTTGATTCAAACTATATTCAGGATATCAACGATATGATTGCGGCAGTATCAAATGCAATTAATGCGTATGATAAAGTTCAGAATATCAAAGACATGAAGGCTCAGTCACAGTACGCGGCAGCAGACTACCAGACAGCGCTTGATAAGTGGTATGATGCGGCGAACAAGGAACTTGATTACTGCAACAACAATCTTCAGAAGATATTCAATGCAGAACTTGAGAAGTCAAAGAACTACGAGAACCAGCTGAATCTCGCCATGACAGATATCGGATGTAGAAAACAGCAGCTCGATATGACAAACAAACAGATGTCAGATCAGCTTGAAACAATCGAGAATCTTCAGTCGAAGAATGACGATATGGATATCTCTGAAGTAGTGCTTAAATACACAGCTGCTAAAACAGCATATCAGTCATCTCTAACAGCGGCAGGAAAACTCGGAGATATGACTTTGCTAAATTACATTTAAAAATAAATTAAAGTGATATATAATAAGTATAGTTGTGATCGTATTCTTTTTCCTAAAAAGAATATGATCCGACTATGTGTTTATATTTATACAAGCAAACTTACAGTTGATTGATTAAGATGATCACAGGAGAGGGCTAAAATGAAAGCAAATACGAGACTTTTTGGAGAGATCGAGATCGAGGACGAGAAGCTTCTTGAACTCGACAATGGAATCATTGGATTCCCACACATGAAGCATTTCACTCTTATTTATGACAGTGAAAGCGAAAACCAGAATTCAATCATTTGGTTCCAGTCAATGGATGAACCTCAGTTTGCATTGCCGGTTATCAATCCGAACTATGTAAAACCTGACTATAATCCTATTGTAAACGATGAACTCCTTACATCACTTGGGGAATTCAAAGACGAGGAGCTAGTAGTACTCGTTACTCTTAAGGTTCCATCAAACCTTAAAGAGATGACAGTTAACCTGAAAGCACCTATCATTATTAACTCAAATAATAGAAAGGGCGCTCAGATTATTGTTGAGAACGAGGACTATCCTGTCCGCTATCCAATTTATGACATATTGAACGGTGGTAAGAATGAGGAGGCGAACGAATAATATGCTAGCATTATCAAGAAAAAAAGGTGAATCGCTGATCATCAACAATAATATAGAAGTTATGATTCTTGAAACTCATGGCGACCAGGTAAAAATCGGTATCTCTGCACCAAAGGAGATTCCAGTATATAGAAAAGAAGTTTATCTTCAGATTCAGAAGGAGAATGAAGAGGTTATGGCTACAGAGAAGCTCACATCTCTTTCAGACCTTATGAATAAGAAACAGGATTAGGAAAAAGCCTGATAATTAACTTTGAATTTTTATGCATAGCTGGGGAGGCGGGCTAAACTGCCTTTACTAGCTATGCATTTTTTTATAAAAAAGTTTTATTTTGGTGTTATTTTTTCAGAATAGGCAACCGATAGTATATTTAGAATAGTATAGATTTGCGCCAATGGATTGGCGCGAGAAAGCACAGGGGGTGCTAAGAATGACAATTAATACAACTTCACCAGTTGAAAATTACACAACTACACCTGATGTGATGACGAAGCCGGTAACAGCAGTTACGGAGAACGCAAACCCGGTACCAGTAGAAACTGAAATCGTAAAACAGCCTATTATGGATGATAAGAAAACTGACAGGGAAGCGTCGAACGATACGATTAAGGAAGCTGTTGAGAAGATCAACAAGAGCATACCAAACACAGAGGCCGTCTTTGGAATTCACGACAAGACAAACCGTGTAACTATCAAAATCGTAGATAAGGACACGAAGAAAGTCATCAAGGAGTTCCCACCAGAGAAGACACTTGATCTCATTGCGAAGGCATGGGAGATGGCAGGAATT
>DAISYI010000008.1:2392-2886 GCA_036825385.1 Lachnospiraceae bacterium
AAAGGCACTGGTTTCCAATCATAGTAATAAAGTAGATAAACTGAAAAAACAGAAGACTAAAAATGAGTGGAAGCAGGAACAGTATAAGGAGATTAATAAGGAAGTTTATGGTCTCTATACTTCAATTAGTAACCTGCGATTCACTTCTGCGTATAATTTAAAGAAGTCTACAGTGTCTGATGCTACAAAGGCAACTGTATCGACTTCTAATATTGCTGCTCAGGGAAAACATACTCTTGAAGTTTTAGAACTCGCAAGAGCGGCTTACTGGACAGGAAATAAGGTTAAGGCTATAAGTACTGGAAATAATGCTTCTGGAAAAGTTACGGAGGCTACAGCTCTTGTGCAGCTTATGAGAAACGATCCAGAAAAAGGATTTACTCTTGGAGATACATTTGCAGGCACTGGATATCTTAAGGTTAAGGTTGGAGATGAAGAGAAGACACTTGAATTAAAAGGTGAATGGTCAAGTTATGTATATAAGGAAAAAACAA
>DAISYI010000008.1:2896-4415 GCA_036825385.1 Lachnospiraceae bacterium
CTACTCTTAGCAGTCTTAAAAGTCAGCTTGGCGAGATGGGCATTATTATGAACATCGATGAAGGCAATGAGAGAATTTATTTGAGTTCAGAGAAGGGCGGCGCCAAGCATAATTTTACTATTGAAGCAGTAGATGAGAATGGTAATGCTGACACAAGTGGCAATTCTTACAAGCTAATGGAAGTATTAGGACTTAATATATCTGATAATAATAAAGTTCTTGGAACAGATGCAAAGATTAAGCTTGATAAGGTAGAGTACACAAGTGAAACAAACTCATTTACAGTAAATGGTTTGACAGTAAATGCACTTGCTAAGACAGGTGGAGAAGTTACAATCACAACAAGTGCCGATGTTCAGGGGCTTTATGATAAGATTAAAGACTTCATTGAGCAGTACAATAAGGTAATCAATGACCTTACTGCTAGATATAATGCAGATACAGCCAAAGGTATGGAACCTCTTACAGACGAAGAGAAAGAAGCTATGGGCGAGTCTACTGCAAATAAGTATGAAGACAAGATTAAAGCATCTCTTATGAGAAGAGATGGAAAGGTTGATGGAGTAATTAGTGCTATGACTAGAGCTATGTCAGCATCTTACGAAATCAATGGAAAGAGGTTTTCGCTTTCATCATTTGGTATCAATACGCTAGGTATTCTTCGCTCGGAGAAGAATGAGCAGAATGCTTATCACATTGATGGGGATGCTGATGATGATACAGTAAGCGGAAATACAGATAAGCTGATGAAGGCTCTTTCAGATGATCCAGATACTATCGTAGATTTCTTGAAGCAGCTTACAACAGGACTTTACAAAGGTCTTGATGAGAAGATGAAGAAGACTACGCTTAGCTCCGCATACACAATGTATGATGATGTTTCTCTTAAAAACGAGAATGACGAACTTGCTAATCTTATCAAGCAGTGGGAGAAGAAAGTAGAAGACGAAGAGGATAGATACTATAAGAAATTCGCTTCAATGGAATCTGCTCTTACAAAGCTTAACGGTCAGCAGAGTTCGCTCAGTGGGCTTTTCAATAATTAGGAAATTATAAATCACACCTAGATAGTTAGAGAGGGGCAATAGCTTATGAACGCAGCAAAAGGATATGCAGCTTACGCAAACAGCAAAGTGCTTACAGCTTCACCTGCAGAACTTACACTTATGCTTTATGATGGAGCAATTAGATTCGCGAATATCGCTGTAGCTGGAATCAACGAAGGTGATATTCAGAAAGCACACACAAACATTAGAAAGTGTGATGCTATCATTGAAAACTTCATTATCACACTTGATCCTAAGTACGAGGTTTCAAAGGACTTCCAGAATGTATACGAGTACATCAGAGAACGTCTCGCATGGGCAAATGTGAAAAAGGATGCTGAGATTATGGAAGAAGTTTTGAAACACCTTCATACACTTCGCGACACATGGAAAGAAGTTATGAAGAAGACAAATAATGGAAATAGTGTAGCTTAAGTACTGATATAGAAGTGAGGCAGAGATGCAGTCAAATT
>DAISYI010000008.1:4425-27693 GCA_036825385.1 Lachnospiraceae bacterium
ATAGAAGTGCTTGATGCAATCTTAGAAGCGAACGAGAGACAGAGAGAGGTTCTGTTGGATCCGATGTCTACTCCAGCAGATTTGGATGCGACCTTTGATAGAAAGGACGAACTCCTTCAGGTGATGGAGACTCTCGATAAAGGCTTCGAGACTATGTATAAGAGGGTTAGTAAAGAACTCTCAGAGAACAGAGAAGCACATAAAGACGAGATTGCAAAGATGCAGAAGCTAATCGAAACTATATCGGATAGATCTGCAAGCATTCAGGCAGGAGAACTTAGAAATAAGGATCTCGCCACGAGAAAGTTCTCAGATTTGAAGAACAAGATAAACAAGGTGAAGAAAAGCAGAAGCGCTATGAATTCTTACTACCAGGCATCGAAGATTTCTACATTTGAGGATGCTTCGATACTAGATAGCAAGAAGTGATTATAATTTCATATATTATAGAAGTGACAACGAGAGGTGAGTCTACATAGATTTACCTCTCGTTTTGTAAAAAATAAAAAGTCACTCAATTTCAAAAAAATAGTGACAATTGGCAGCTTATGTGTTACTATTAATATGCATAAATGGATATTATGCGCTAAATTCACTTCATGGAGGAAGGAGGTTCGCTATGTCAGCGATAGATACTGTATATAACTATTATCTAACTACATATGGCAAGACGAACGCTTCTTCACGCTATGAGTCTCATAAGAAGAGTGAGCTTCGCGAAGCTTACAATCGAATGATCAAAGAGAACAAAGAAGAACCCCTTTACAAGATTAATATGACAGATGATGTGGAGAAATTCATCATTGATATCAAGGAGAGCGCTCGTCAAACGAAGAACGTTACTTCTTATTTAACAGGCGATGGTGATGGCATCGAAGGCATCTTCAATCAGAAAGTTGCTACTTCGTCGAATGAGGATGAGGTGTCTGTAACATATATTGGTGATGGTGAGAACGTAAACGGCGATGAGAAGTTTAATCTCGGTGTTAAGGAACTCGCTAAGCCACAGATTGTAATGGGCAACTTCCTTATTAATAGTAAGAGAGATTTTGAAGAAGGAAACTTCTCTTTCGATTTAGATACACCATCGAACTCATATGAGTTCCAGTTCGATATAGATGGATCGGAGAATAATCTTTCTATTCAGCAGAAGATAGCTAGACTTATAAATAAGTCGGATATCGGAATCTCTGCAGATGTGGTAGATAATGGTGATGGAAAGAGCGCTCTTAGACTTCAGTCGAGACAGACTGGACTTGCAGATGGAGAGGAGTATCTTTTTAAGATTCAGTCCGGTTCATCATGGAATGAGATTCATGCAATGGGACTGGATCAGATTACGATACCTGCTTCTAATGCTATTTTTACATTGAATGGTACTGAGCACAAAGCTCTTGCGAATACATTCACTATTAATAATGAATTCGAAGTTACATTGAAAGAAGTCACCAAGGAAGATGCTGTAATTGGATTTAAAGCTAATATTGATTCGATTGGAGATAGTGTTTCTAGACTGACCGATTCATATAATAATCTCATAGAACTCGGAAAAGCTTATGGAGATACAAATGGTTACAACAGACTAAGTAATGAGGTGACTGGAATCTGGCGTACTCTTTCTGCAGGGCTTAATGAGGTTGGAATTGAAGAAGATGAAGGCGGTAAGCTTTTTGTCGACAGAGAGAAGTTGGGAGAAGTAATCTCTAAGGGTGATACGGAGAACTTATTCAAGCAGCTCGATAGCTTTAAGAATGCGATGTCTAGAGAATCGGACAAGATTTCTACAAACCCGGTGAAGTATATCGATAAGCGAGTAGTAGAATATAAGAATCCAGGAAAGAACTTCAGTGCGCCATATGCATCGAGCATATATGCAGGTCTTATGGTAAATGAAGGATTATAAAGAGTGTGGACCATAATATGGAAAGCACTCTTTATTTTTTTGACCAAAATTACTATAATAACGGAGGAAAATAAAACGGATTTCCGAAGGAGGAATATTATGTCAACACCACATAACGCAGCTGAAAAAGGACAGATCGCTAAAACGGTTCTCATGCCAGGGGATCCACTTCGCGCTAAATATATTGCAGAAACATATCTTGAGAATCCTGTATGCTTTAATACAGTTAGAAATATGTTTGGATATACTGGTACTTATAAAGGTAAGGAAGTTTCTGTAATGGGAGGCGGAATGGGTATGCCTTCTATCGGAATTTATTCATATGAGCTTTATAACTTCTATGATGTAGACACAATCATCAGAATTGGTTCTGCAGGTGGTCTTCAGGAAGATGTAAATGTTATGGATGTCGTAATCGCTCAGGGTGCATGTACTGATTCAAATTACGCATATCAGTATGAACTTGCTGGAACATATGCGCCAATAGCTTCTTTCGATGTTCTTGAGAGAGCGGTAAAGAGTGCAAGAGAAATGGGCATTGAACCAAAGGTTGGAAATGTAGTATCAGCAGATATCTTCTATAATCAGTATACAGATGTAAATAAGAAGTGGGCTGATATGGGCGCACTTTGTATCGAGATGGAGGCAGCAGCGCTTTATATGAATGCTGCAAAGGCTCATAAGAAAGCTCTTGCTATTCTTACTATTTCAGATCACCTCTTTAAAGAGGGAGAGCTTACAGCTGAAGAGAGACAGAATGGTTTCGGTCAGATGATGGAGATTGCTCTTAACACAGTAGAGTAAATTTATAAGCTTTTTCAGAAAAGCTTAAGTAAAGAAAATCTTGACAGACCTGGATTCTGTATGCTATTGTATAACGGCGATGGAATTTAGGTCTTTTTTTTATGCCTAAAAATAGGTATAGAAAGACCGAGAAATTAGAAACAGTTGGAGGTGGAAGTTGTGCGTACTAAGATAACTTTAGAATGTACCGAGTGTCAGCACCGGAACTACAATCTTACAAAAGAGAAACGCAATCATCCTGAAAGAATGGAAATCAGAAAGTATTGTCCATTCTGCAGAAAGCACACTTTACATAAGGAAACGAAGTAAGGAGTGAAGACAGTGGCAAAAGAAGGTAAGAAGACCATGGCTCAGAAGATCGATGGACTTAAGAGCGAATTCAAGAAGATCACTTTCTTGGATAAGGAGACTACAGCAAAGCAGACAACAGCAGTTGTTATTGTATCTGTAGTTCTTGCAGTTGTAATCGCTGTAATTGATATGATCTTTAAACATGGCGTAGATATTCTGGTAAATCTGTAACGGAGGCTTTTTCTATGGCAGAAGCAAAATGGTATGTCGTTCATACATATTCTGGATATGAGAATAAGGTAAAGACGAACATCGAGAAGACAATTGAAAATAGACACTTAGAGGATCAGATCCTTGAGGTGAAAGTTCCGATGATCGAAGGTTTCGAGATGAAGAACGGTGCTAAAAAGCAGGTTTCTCATAAAATGTTCCCTGGCTACGTTCTCATCAACATGATTATGAATGACGATACATGGTATGTCGTAAGAAACACCAGAGGCGTCACAGGATTCGTTGGTCCGGGAAGTAAACCCGTACCTCTTACCGAGGCAGAAATGAGACCTCTTGGTATTCGTACTGAAGAGACTATTGAGGTCGATTTCACTGTTGGCGATTTGGTTTCGGTTGTCGGTGGTGTCTGGGAAGGCACTACTGGAGTAATCCAGGAAATGAATCCAGGAAAGCAGACCGTTACTATTAATGTCGAATTGTTCGGCAGAGAGACACCTGTAGAGATTTCTTATGCAGATGTCCGTAAGGAAGATTAATTAGGAGGCAAATAATGGCAAAGAAGATTGAAGGTTATATTAAACTTCAGATTCAGGCTGGTAAAGCAACACCAGCACCGCCTGTAGGACCTGCACTTGGCCAGCATGGCGTAAACATCGTTGAATTCACAAAGCAGTTCAACGCTAAAACTGCACAGATGGGAGATACTATTGTTCCTGTAGTAATCACAGTATACCAGGACAGAAGCTTTAGCTTCGTAACAAAGACTCCTCCTGCAGCAGTTCTTATCAAGAAGGCAGCAGGCCTTCAGAAGGGTTCTGGAGAACCAAACAAGAACAAAGTAGGTAAGATCACAAAGGCTCAGATCCAGGAGATCGCTGAAACAAAGATGCCAGACCTTAACGCTGCATCAATCGAATCAGCTATGAGCATGATCGCCGGAACAGCTCGTTCAATGGGCGTAGAAGTAGTAGACTAATCCATCGCAGGATAACAGAAACGTATTAATAGAAAGTGGGAGGGGCAGTAAGTCCCGATGAACCACAGGAGGAAAAGTATGAAACACGGAAAGAAATATCTTGACGCTGTAAAAACATATGACAGATCAAACTTTTTTGACGCTCCTGAAGCTATTGCACTTGTAAAGAAGAACGCAACAGCAAAATTCGATGAGACAATCGAAGTTCACATCCGTACAGGTTGTGATGGACGTCACGCAGATCAGCAGATCAGAGGAGCAGTTGTTCTCCCTAACGGAACTGGTAAAGAAGTTCGTGTACTTGTATTCGCTAAGGGTGCTAAGGCTGATGAAGCTAAGGCAGCTGGAGCTGATTACGTTGGAGCAGAAGACCTCATGGAGAAGATCCAGGGTGGTTGGTTTGATTTCGACGTTGTAGTCGCTACACCAGATATGATGGGTATCGTAGGACGTATCGGTCGTGTACTTGGACCTAAGGGTCTCATGCCTAACCCTAAGTCAGGCACAGTAACTATGGATGTTACTAGCGCTGTTAAGGAAATCAAGGCTGGTAAGGTTGAGTACAGACTTGACAAGGCTAACATCGTTCACGTTGCTATCGGAAAAGCTTCCTTCACAGAAGAGCAGTTATCCGCCAACTTCCAGACTTTGATGAACGTCATCATTAAGGCTCGTCCAAGCTCAGTTAAGGGTCAGTACCTTAAGAGTGTAACTCTTACATCTACAATGGGACCTGGCGTAAAGCTTAACCCACAGAAGCTTACAAACGAGAACGCTTAATTAAAACTGAAAGTTTTTGAACGAAAAAGAACTTTTGGGTTGACAGTTCTATAAAAAATGTGATATATTACTCGAGATTTACCGAAGACAGTAGGTGTCCTAGACATAACGCATGCTACCTACCGAGGCAATACGAATGATAATTGTATTCCTCTCTGCCTTTCGGTAGAGAGGAATTTTTTATGAATAAAATAAGGAGGTAATCACAAAGTGGCAAAAGTTGAATTAAAGCAGCCTATCGTTCAGGAAATCGCTGAAAACATCAAAGATGCCCAGTCAGTAGTAGTAGTTAGCTACTCAGGACTTACAGTAGATCAGGATACAAAGCTTCGTAAAGAATTAAGAGAAGCTGGTGTTGTATACAAGGTTTACAAGAACACAATGATGAACTTTGCGTTCAAGGGCACAGATTGCGAAGGCCTTTCTGACGTACTCGAAGGTGCAAATGCTATCGCTATTTCAAAAGATGATGCAACAGCACCAGCAAGAATTCTTGCTAAATTTATGAAGGATGCACCTTGTCTTGAAATGAAGAAGGGTGTTGTAGAAGGAAAGATCGTTGATGCTAAGGAACTTGATGCAATCTCTAAGATCCCATCAAGAGACGAGCTCATCTCAAAACTTCTTGGATCACTTCAGTCACCTATTACAAACTTCGCTCGTGTTCTCAACCAGATCGCAGAGCAGGGTGGCGCAGCTACTACAGAAGCAGCTCCTGCTGAAGAAGCAGCACCAGCTGAAGAAGCAGCAGCTACAGAAGAGTAATTCATTACTCATTTACAATGAAATTTGTTTAGCAGTATAGACTGCAAATTATTAATTTAAATTTATTGGAGGAAATTAATCATGGCAAAGATGACTACAGAAGAATTTATCAGTGCTATCAAAGAACTTTCAGTTACAGAGCTTAACGACCTCGTTAAGGCTTGCGAAGAGGAATTCGGCGTTTCAGCAGCAGCAGGTGTTGTTGTTGCAGCAGCAGGTGCTGGCGCAGCAGCTGGTGAAGAGAAAGACGAGTTCGATGTAGAGCTTACAGAAGCTGGTGCTCAGAAGGTTAAGGTTATCAAGGTTGTACGTGAAGTTACAGGTCTTGGACTTAAGGAAGCTAAGGAAGTTGTTGACGGCGCTCCTAAGATCGTTAAGGAAGGTGCTGACAAGGCTACAGCTGAAGACATCAAGGCTAAGCTTGAAGAAGTTGGAGCTAAGGTTACTCTTAAGTAATTTCAACTATTTTGTGATTATAGAAGCGATTGACTTACGTCAGTCGCTTCTTTTTTTATTTTTCTGAAAAAAATATTGACTTTGGGTTGACATTTCGTATATACTATACGTTGCTTTACTGTCGATAGGTGCGCACATTTGTGGGTAAATATTGATAAAATAGCGAATTTTTAGCATGTAACCGTAGGTTGTTTACGAGAGGTGGAACGTAAATGGATGAACATATTATGCGTCCCGTGAAATCAGGAAAGGGCATGCGAATGAGTTTCGCACGTCACAAAGAAGTTCTTGAGATGCCTAACTTCATCGAAGTTCAGAAGGAATCTTATGAGTGGTTCCTTAAGGAAGGCTTGAAAGAAGCATTTGATGACATCAACCCTATCACTGATCACAGTGGACATCTTAGTCTTGAATTTACTGACTTTAAACTTTGCACTGATGAAATTAAGTATACTATTCCAGAGTGCAAGGCATGTGATGCCACCTATGCCGCACCTTTAAAGGTAAAGGTGAGACTCTATAACAGAGACACAGATGAGATTAATGAGCAGGAAATCTTCATGGGAGATCTTCCTATCATGACAGAGACTGGTACATTCGTTATCAACGGCGCTGAGCGAGTTATTGTCAGCCAGCTCGTCCGCTCACCTGGAATCTATTATGGAATCGACCATGATAAGATCGGCAAGGAGCTTTATTCATGTACAGTAATCCCTAATAGAGGAGCTTGGCTTGAGTACGAGACAGACTCAAACGATATCTTCTATGTAAAAGTGGATCGTACTAGAAAGTCTCCAATTACAGTATTCCTTAGAGCGATGGGTCTCGGTACAAATCAGGAGATTATCGATGTATTTGGTGAGGAGCCTAAGCTTCTTGCATCATTTGCAAAGGATCCTTCTATTACTGAGAAGAACCCAATGGGTTCATACGAAGGCGGTCTTCTTGAACTTTATAGAAAGATCAGACCTGGTGAACCGCTTAATGTTGATAGTGCCGAATCACTTATCAATGCTATGCTTTTTGACCCTAGAAGATATGATCTTGCTAAGGTTGGAAGATATAAGTTCAACAAGAAACTTTCATTCTGGTCTAGACTCGCTGGCCATAAGCTCGCTGAGGATGTAGTTAACCCAGAAACAGGAGAGATTCTTGCAGAAGCTGGTACTAGACTTACTAGAGAAAGTGCCACTGAAATTCAGGATGCCGGTGTACCATTTGTATGGGTACAGACAGAAGAAAGAAACGTTAAGGTTCTTTCTAATATGATGGTATCTATCGATAAGTATATTGATTTTGATTATAAGGAACTCGGAATCACAGAGCCTCTCGTATACTACCCTGTTCTTAAAGAGATTCTCGATAGAGGACTCGATACAGAGGATTTAAAATACGAGCTTGAGAAGAATGCTCATGACCTCGTTCCTAAGCATATTACAAAGGAAGATATCTTCGCATCTGTAAACTACCTTCTTCACCTTGAGTGGGGCGTAGGTCAGAAAGATGATATCGACCACCTTGGAAACCGTCGTATCCGTGCTGTAGGAGAACTTCTTCAGAACCAGTACAGAATCGGTCTTTCAAGAATGGAAAGAGTAGTTCGTGAAAGAATGACTACTCAGGATATTGATGGTGTTGCTAACGCAACAAAGAACCTTATCAATATCAAGCCTGTAACTGCAGCTGTTAAGGAATTCTTCGGATCTTCACAGCTTTCACAGTTCATGGATCAGAACAACCCTCTTGGTGAGCTTACTCATAAGAGACGTCTTTCAGCACTTGGACCTGGCGGTCTTTCAAGAGATCGTGCCGGATTCGAAGTACGAGACGTTCACTATACTCACTATGGACGTATGTGCCCTATCGAGACACCTGAAGGTCCTAACATCGGACTTATCAACTCACTTGCTTCTTATGCTAGAATCAATGAGTATGGTTTCATTGAGGCACCATATAGAGTAATCGATAGAACAGATCCAGCTAACCCACGTGTAACAGATGAAACTGTTTACATGACAGCTGATGAAGAAGATGATTACCATGTAGCACAGGCTAGTGCTAAGCTTGATGACGAAGGATACTTCGTACATGACTCAGTATCTGGTCGATTCAGAGAAGAAACATCTGCATATGACAAGACTATGTTCGAGTACATGGACGTGTCACCTAGAATGGTATTCTCTGTAGCTACAGCACTTATCCCATTCCTTCAGAACGATGATGCGAACCGTGCGCTCATGGGATCAAACATGCAGCGTCAGGCCGTACCTCTTCTTTCAACAGAACCACCAGTAATCGGTACAGGAATGGAACCAAAGACTGCTGTTGACTCAGGTGTAACAGTAGTTGCTAAGAGAGCTGGTACAGTAGAGAGAGCTGAATCAAACTTCATTATCGTTAGAACAGACGATGGTGAAAAAGATGAGTATGTACTTTCTAAGTTCATGCGTTCTAACCAGTCAAACTGCTACAACCAGAGACCAATCGTATTCAAGGGTGACCGCGTAGAGGCTGGCGAAGTAATCGCTGATGGTCCATCTACATCAAATGGTGAGCTTGCCCTTGGTAAGAACCCACTTATCGGATTCATGGAGTGGGAAGGATATAACTACGAGGATGCTGTTCTTCTTTCAGAAAGACTCGTAAGAGATGATGTTTATACATCAATTCATATGGAAGAGTTCGAGACAGATGCTCGTGATACAAAGCTTGGACCAGAAGAAATCACTAGAGATGTACCTGGTGTGGGTCCAGAGGCACTTAAGAACCTCGATGAGAGCGGTGTAATCCGTATCGGTGCAGAAGTTCGTTCAGGCGATATCCTCGTCGGAAAGGTAACTCCTAAGGGAGAAACAGAACTTACACCAGAAGAGAGACTTCTTCGTGCTATCTTCGGTGAGAAGGCTAGAGAAGTAAGAGATACTTCACTCAAGGTTCCTCATGGTGAATACGGTATCGTAGTTGATGCTAAGGTATTTACTAGAGAGAACGGCGACGAGCTTCCACCAGGAGTTAATAAGTCAGTTCGTATCTATATCGCACAGAGAAGAAAGATTTCTGTAGGTGATAAGATGGCCGGACGTCACGGAAATAAGGGTGTCGTTTCTAGAGTACTTCCTGTAGAAGACATGCCATTCCTTCCAAACGGTAGACCACTTGACATCTGCCTTAACCCACTGGGTGTACCTTCTCGAATGAACATCGGACAGGTCCTCGAGATTCATTTCTCACTTGCAGCTAAGGTTCTTGGCTTCAACATTGAGACACCTGTATTCGATGGTGCAAACGAAGATGATATCGGAAACCTCCTCGAAATGGCTAACGATTATGTTAACGTTTCATGGGAAGATTTCGAAGCTAAATATAAAGATGTAGTTAACGCTGAAGTTCTTCAGTATCTCTATGATAATAGAGACCACAGAAAGCTTTGGGCTGGAGTTGAAATCGGCCGTGATGGTAAGGTTCAGCTTCGCGATGGACGTACTGGAGAAGCATTCTTCGGTAGAACTACAGTTGGACACATGCATTACCTTAAGCTTCATCACCTTGTTGATGATAAGATCCATGCTCGTTCTACTGGTCCTTACTCACTCGTTACTCAGCAGCCACTCGGTGGTAAAGCTCAGTTCGGTGGACAGCGATTCGGAGAAATGGAAGTTTGGGCTCTTGAGGCTTACGGTGCAGCTTACACACTTCAGGAAATCCTTACAGTTAAGTCTGATGATGTAGTAGGACGTGTTAAGACATACGAAGCTATTATTAAGGGCGAAAATATTCCTAAGGCTGGTATCCCTGAATCATTCAAGGTTCTCCTTAAGGAACTTCAGGCACTTGCTCTTGACATCACACTTCTTGATGACAATGGCGGTGAAGTAAGAATGAAGGATACATCTGAGTACGACAAGACAGACTTGAATGCAGTACTTAGAGATGAGAAGAATTACGCTTTCGAAAGCGAAGAAGCTTTCGCACAGGCTGGATTCACAGCAAAGGAATTTGACTCAGAAACAGGTGAACTGGTAGATGCTGAACCTGAATTCGATGAAGACGAGTTCGCATACCAGGGCGCAGATGACATGGACGAAGAGTAACAGAAGGGAGTTCTATCAATGCCAGATAGAAATAATGAAGTGAACGACGGAGTGTCATTTGATAGCATTAGAATCGGTCTTGCTTCTCCAGAGAAGATCAGAGAATGGTCACGTGGCGAAGTAAAGAAACCTGAGACTATCAATTACAGAACTTTGAAGCCTGAAAAGGACGGACTTTTCTGTGAGAGAATCTTTGGACCGACTAAAGATTGGGAATGTCACTGCGGAAAGTATAAGAAGATTAGATATAAGGGCGTAGTCTGCGATCGATGTGGCGTAGAAGTTACAAAGGCTTCTGTACGTCGTGAACGTATGGGTCACATCGAGCTTGCTGCTCCTGTATCACATATTTGGTATTTCAAGGGAATTCCATCAAGAATGGGTCTCATTCTTGATATTTCCCCTAGAATACTTGAAAGAGTACTTTACTTTGCAGCATATATCGTACTTGATCCAGGTGAAACACCACTCACATACAAGCAGATTCTTACAGAAGCTGAGTATGCTGAAGCAGTAGATCAGTACGGATACGGCTCATTCCGTGCAGGAATGGGTGCTGAGTCAATCAAAGAGCTTCTCGAAGCAATTGACTTGGAAAAAGATGCAGAAGAGCTTAGAAATGAGCTTAAGGATGCTACAGGACAGAAGAAGGCTCGTATCATCAAGAGACTTGATGTAATCGAAGCGTTTAGAAAGTCTGGAAACAAGCCAGAATGGATGGTAATGACAGTTGTACCTGTTATCCCACCAGATCTTCGTCCTATGGTGCAGCTTGATGGTGGTAGATTCGCTACTTCTGATTTGAATGATCTCTATAGAAGAATCATCAACAGAAATAACCGTCTCCGTCGTCTTCTTGAGCTTAAAGCTCCTGATATCATTATTAGAAACGAAAAGCGTATGCTTCAGGAAGCTGTAGATGCGCTTATCGATAATGGTCGTCGTGGTAGACCTGTAACAGGTCCTGGTAACAGACCACTTAAGTCACTCTCAGACCTTCTCAAGGGTAAATCTGGACGTTTCCGTCAGAACCTCCTTGGAAAGCGAGTTGACTACTCAGGACGTTCAGTTATCGTCGTTGGACCAGATTTGAAGATTTACCAGTGTGGTCTTCCAAAGGAGATGGCACTCGAGCTCTTCAAGCCTTTTGTTATGAAAGAACTTGTTCAGAACGGTACTGCACATAACATCAAGAGCGCTAAGAAGATGGTAGAGCGCGTTGAGCCAGAAGTTTGGGATGTACTCGAAGATGTAATCAAGGGTCACCCAGTTATGCTTAACCGAGCACCTACACTTCACCGCCTTGGTATTCAGGCATTCGAGCCTATCCTTGTAGAAGGAAAAGCTATCAGACTTCACCCAATGGTATGTATGGCTTACAACGCCGACTTCGACGGTGACCAGATGGCTGCTCATTTGCCACTTACTCAGGAAGCACAGGCTGAATGTAGATTCATGCTTCTTTCACCAAACAACATTCTTAAGCCATCTGACGGTGGTGTAGTATCAGTTCCTGCACAGGATATGGTACTTGGTATTTACTACCTCACACAGCAGAGAGATGGTGAGCCAGGTGAAGGAAAGGCATTCAAGGATATCAACGAAGCAATTATGGCTTACTACAACCATATCATTACGCTTCAGACAAAGATCAAGGTTAGAGTTGAGAAGACTATGCCTGATGGAACTGTAAAGAGTGGTATCATTGATACATCTCTTGGACGTATGATCTTCAACGAGGTTATTCCTCAGGATCTTGGATACGTAGACAGATCTATCCCAGGAAACGAACTCAAGCTCGAGATTGATTTCCTTGTAAAGAAGAAGAATCTCAAGAAGATTCTCGAAGATGTTATCCATATTCATGGAGCAACAAAGACAGCAGAAACAATCGATGCTGTAAAGGCAATCGGTTATAAATATTCAACACTTTCAGCAATCACTGTATCTGTCTCAGACATGACAGTGCCACCTCAGAAGCCACAGCTTATTGAAGAGGCTGAGAAGAAAGTTGCTCAGATTGCTAAGAAGTATAAGAGAGGTCTTCTCACAGAAGAGGGAAGATACAAGGAAGTTGTTGAGACATGGAAGAATACTGATGAACAGCTTACAAGAGAACTTCTTGATGGACTTGATCAGTACAACAACGTCTTCATGATGGCTGACTCTGGAGCCCGAGGATCAGACAAGCAGATCAAGCAGCTTGCAGGTATGCGAGGACTTATGGCCGATACATCAGGACGTACTATCGAGCTTCCTATCAAGTCAAACTTCCGAGAAGGTCTTGACGTACTCGAGTACTTCATGTCAGCTCATGGTGCTCGTAAGGGACTTTCAGATACTGCTCTTAGAACAGCCGATTCAGGTTACCTTACAAGACGTCTCGTAGACGTTTCACAGGAAATGATCGTAAGAACAAATGACTGTGTAGAAGGTGCTAAAGAGATTCCTGGCGAATACATCACAGCTATCCAGGATGGTGATGATGTAATCGAGACACTCGAAGAGAGAATCACAGGAAGATATACATGTGAAGATATCGTAAACAAAGACGGTGAAGTAATCGTTAAGAAGAACCATATGATTACTCGTATGCGTGCTGCTAGGGTTACTAAAGAAGCGGTTGATCCAAAGACTGGTGAACCACTTACAAGAGTAAAGATTAGAACAATCCTTACTTGCCGCAGCAAAGACGGTGTCTGCGCTAAGTGTTACGGTATGAACCTTGCAACTGGTATGCCAGTTCAGGTAGGTGAAGCTATCGGTATCATCGCTGCTCAGTCAATCGGTGAGCCTGGTACACAGCTTACTATGAGAACATTCCATACTGGTGGTGTAGCCGGATCTGATATCACACAGGGTCTTCCTCGAGTAGAAGAACTTTTCGAGGCAAGACGTCCTAAGGGTCTTGCTATTATTACTGAGATTCCAGGTAAGGTTGAAATCAAGGAAACTAAGAAGAAGAGAGAAATCGTCGTTACAGATCCTGCAACAGCAGAGTCAAAGACATATCTCATTCCTTACGGTTCACATATCAAGGTTGCTGATGGTGCAGTTCTCGAAGCTGGTGATACACTTACAGAAGGTTCTGTATACCCACAGGATATCCTTAAGATTAAGGGTGTTCTCTCAGTTCAGGATTACCTCCTTCAGGAAGTACTCCGTGTATACCGCCTCCAGGGTGTAGAAATCAACGATAAGCACATCGAGGTTATCGTACGTCAGATGCTTAAGCGTGTACGTATCGAGAAAGAAGGAGACACAGGTCTTCTCCCAGGACAGCTTATCGACAAGCTTGAACTTGAAGAGCTTAATGAGAAGCTTGTAGCAGAAGGCAAAGAGCCAGCTACATTCATTCAGGAACTCCTCGGTATTACAAAGGCTTCACTTGCTACAGATTCATTCCTTTCAGCTGCATCATTCCAGGAAACTACAAAGGTTCTTACAGATGCCGCTATCAAGGGAAAGGTAGATCCACTTGTAGGTCTGAAAGAAAATGTTATCATTGGTCAGCTCATCCCTGCTGGTACAGGTATGAAGATGTATCGTAAGACAAACCTTTCTACAGACTATAAGGAAGAAGTAAGAAAGAAGATCGAAGACGCTGAAAGAAAAGCTGCTGAGAAGCAGAAGGAAGAAGATGCGAAAGCAAATTCTAAGTCAAAATCTTCAAAAGAAGTAACAGCTGAATAAGCTAAATACGATATAATAAGAGAACCAATGCTTCGTGCATTGGTTCTTTTTTACAGGAAAAAGCTTGATTTTTTACATTAAAAAAGACCTGAGGAAGCCTCAGGTCTTATATTATTTTAATGGAGTTTGATTGTAAAGCTTCTGTTTGATTTTGATTCCGTCTTTTGTACCGGCTAGACCACCGATTCCAGTTTCTCTGATATCAGAACTCATACAGTGCCCAATATTTCTCATTGCATCATATACCTGATCAGGAGCTACTGCTGAACGAATACCGGCTAGAGCCATGTCGCAAGATGAAATGGCATTGATGGCGCCGATTACATTTCTCTTGACACAAGGAACTTCGACGAGTCCGGCGACTGGATCACATGCAAGTCCGAGAAGACCTTTGAGCGCGAGTGCAGAAGCGTGAACGATTTCTTCGTTTGTTCCTCCTTTTAGATAAGCGACAGCTGCTGCGGCCATTGCAGAAGCAGAACCGATTTCGGCCTGACAACCACCTTCGGCACCAGAAAGCGTTGCCCGAGATGCAATTACACCACCGATTCCGGCGACGATATAGAGTGCTTCGACCATTTCTTCATCTGAGTATTCGAATTCCTCCTGCATCGTAATAAGAACTGCTGGGACTACTCCACATGAACCTGCTGTAGGGGCAGCAACAATTCTCTTCATACATGCATTAGATGATGCAACTTTAAGGGCTCTTTCCATAATTCGACCGAGAAAGTCTCCGATGAGAAGCTTTTTCGCAGATCTACGTTCTTCGATTAGAGCAGCTTCACCTCCAATTAAACCGCTTGCGGAACGAGTAGATGGATCATAGGATGAATCTGATTCTTTCATAGCAGTGTAGAGTGCTAGCATTTTTTCCTGAGATTCTTCTATAGAAATACCTTGCTCTTCGCAATCTTCGCCGCGGATGACTTGCCATAATGGAAGGTCGAGTGTATCAGCGTCCTTTAAGAGCTGTTCGATTGATTTGTACATTTCTTACCTCTATTAGTATGGTGAATAATAAGTTACATTCTGGATTCCGTTTACTGCACGGAGCTTCTCGAGTGAATCAGAATATACTTCTTCGTCGCACTCGATAATCATGCATGCATTTTTGCCACGACCATTTCGGTGAAGGCTTAAAGATGCGATGTTAATCTTGGCTTTGTGTAGGAAAGCGGAAACATCAGCGACGCAACCTGGCTGATCGGTGTTTGTAATGATTACAGTAGGATACTCGCCTGAGAATTCCACTTTCATGTCGTTCAGAGAGTTTACCATAATACGACCTGCGCCGATGCTTGATGAAACGATTTCTGTAACGCGACCATTTGAAGATGTGAGAAGCATCTTAACAGAGTTTGGATGAGCTTCCTCGCCGAGGTCTATCGTGCCAAATGTGAAATCGAGAGCTTTTTCAGAAGCCAGTTCAAATGCATCAGGGATGCGCGGGTCTGAAACGTCGAGTCCGAGAAGCCCGGCTACGAGTGCTCTGTCTGTGCCGTGGCCTTTGCCAGAGTGAGCGAAAGAGCCGTGGAGAAAAATCTCTGCTTTTACGATGTCTTCGCCTGCAAGTTTACGGGCAACAAGTCCGATTCTGACCGCTCCGGCGGTATGTGAACTTGATGGTCCAACCATTACAGGTCCGACTATATCAAATAGATTCATATTTTTTCCTTCTATATATAGTGACTAAGTTTCTATTATGATAACAGACCTTGTGCCTTGTATGAAAGGGGTTGACAAAGAAAAAAGCAGAATATATAATCTTATAGCATGCGTTTATATGCATTTACGCAGCAAAAATAAGATTAGGAGGTGAAAAAATGCCAACATTCAACCAGTTAGTACGTAAGGGAAGAAAGACATCTGATAAGAAGTCTAAGTCTCCAGCTCTTCAGAGAGGTTTTAACTCACTTAAGAAAAGACCTATCGAGACATCTTCACCACAGAAGCGTGGTGTCTGCACAGCTGTTAAGACTGCTACCCCTAAGAAGCCTAACTCTGCTCTTCGTAAGATCGCCAGAGTACGTCTTTCTAACGGTATCGAAGTAACAAGCTACATCCCTGGTGAAGGACACAACCTTCAGGAGCATAGCGTTGTTCTCGTTCGTGGTGGAAGAGTAAAGGATCTTCCTGGTACTCGTTACCACATCGTTAGAGGTACACTTGATACAGCAGGTGTTGCTGACAGAAAACAGGCTCGTTCCAAGTACGGCGTTAAGAAGCCAAAGGCTTCTAAGTAATTTGGAAGAAAAAATTAAGACGCTAGTATAGTAGAGTAATTCACAATTTATGGTTAGTGTTAAGGCTTTTTTCACTTAAAGGACCTTAATGCACGAACACATTAATTAGTGAGTACCAATGAATTAATCCTAATGATTAAGGAGGGAAGAAACGTGCCACGTAAAGGACATATTCAGAAAAGAGATGTGCTTAGCGATCCAATTTACAACAGCAAGGTTGTAACTAAGCTCATCAACAACATTATGCTCGACGGTAAGAAGGGTACTGCTCAGAAAATCGTTTACGGTGCCTTTGCTAAAGTTGAGGAAAAGACAGGCAAGCCAGCTATGGAAGTATTCCAGGAAGCTATGAACAACGTAATGCCTGTACTTGAAGTAAAAGCAAGAAGAATCGGTGGAGCTACATATCAGGTTCCTATCGAAGTTCGTGCTGATCGTCGTCAGGCTCTCGGCCTTCGTTGGCTCACAATGTTCTCAAGAAAGAGAAGTGAGAAGACAATGATCGATCGTCTTGCAAATGAACTTATGGACGCTGCAAACAATACAGGTGCTTCTGTAAAGCGTAAAGAAGAAATGCACCGTATGGCTGAAGCTAATAAGGCATTTGCTCATTACAGATTCTAATATAGGAGGAAACAATCTTGGCTAAGAGAGAGTATCCCCTCGATTTAACAAGAAATATCGGTATTATGGCCCACATCGATGCCGGAAAGACTACACTTACAGAGCGTATTCTTTTCTACACAGGTGTTAACTATAAGATCGGTGAAACATACGAGGGAACTGCTACTATGGACTGGATGGAGCAGGAACAGGAACGTGGTATCACTATCACATCTGCTGCTACAACATGTCACTGGACAGAGCAGGAAATGGCTGGCCCTAAGAAGGGTGCTAAAGAACACAGAATCAACATCATCGATACTCCTGGACACGTAGACTTCACAGTAGAGGTTGAGCGTTCACTTCGAGTTCTCGATGGATCAGTTGGTGTATTCGATGCTAAGGGTGGTGTTGAACCACAGTCTGAAAACGTTTGGAGACAGGCTGATACATACAACGTACCACGTATGGCATTCGTAAATAAGATGGATATTCTCGGTGCTAACTTCTTCAACACAGTTGATGAAATCGGCACTAAGCTTGGAAAGAACGCTGTATGTGTTCAGCTTCCTATCGGTAAGGAAGATCACTTCGAAGGTATCATCGACCTCTTCGAAATGAAGGCTTATTATTATCATGATAAGCAGGGTATGGATATCTCTATCGAAGACATTCCTGAAGATATGAAGGATCAGGCTGAAGAGTATCATATGGAACTCATCGAGAAGATTTGTGATCTTGATGATGACCTTATGGAGAAATATCTTGAAGGTGAAGAGCCTTCAATCCCAGAGCTTAAGGCTGCACTTAGAAAGGGAACAATCGCTAACGAAGCAGTTCCTGTATTCTGCGGATCAGCTCATCAGAACAAGGGTATTCAGAAGCTTCTTGATGGTGTTATCGATTACATGCCAGCCCCAACAGATATCGCTGATATCGATGGAACAGATATGGAAGGTAACCCAATCGTTCGTCATTCATCTGATGATGAACCATTCTCAGCCCTTGCATTCAAGATTATGACAGACCCATTCGTAGGTCGTCTTGCATTCATCCGTGTATACTCTGGTTCACTTAGAACTGGTTCATACGTATACAACTCTGTAAAGGGTAAGAAGGAAAGAGTATCTCGTCTTCTTCAGATGCATGCTAATAAGAGACAGGAAATCGAAGAAGTATTCTCAGGTGATATCGCTGCTGTAGTTGGTTTCAAGAACACAACAACAGGTGACACAATCTGTGACGAGCAGCACCCAGTTATCCTTGAGTCTATGGAATTCCCTGAACCAGTTATCGAGCTTGCTATCGAGCCTAAGACTAAGGCTGCACAGCAGAAGATGGGTGAAGCTCTTGCAAAACTTGCAGAAGAAGATCCTACATTCAGAGCTCATACTGATGAAGAGACAGGTCAGACAATCATCGCCGGAATGGGTGAGCTTCACCTTGAGATCATTGTTGACCGTCTTATGAGAGAGTTCAACGTTGAAGCTAACGTTGGTGCTCCTCAGGTAGCTTACAAGGAAACATTTACAGAACCAGTTGATCAGGAATACAAGTATGCTAAGCAGTCTGGTGGACGTGGTCAGTACGGTCACTGTAAAGTTCGTTTCACACCTATGGAAGCTAACGGCGATGAACTTTACAAGTTCACAAACTCAGTTACTGGTGGTTCTATTCCTAAGGAATACATCCCATCTGTTGACGCAGGTATTCAGGAAGCAGCTGAGGCTGGTGTAGTTGCTGGATTCCCACTCATCGGATTCCAGGCTGAGTGTTACGATGGATCATACCATGAAGTCGATTCTTCAGAAATGGCATTCCACATTGCAGGTTCACTCTGCTTCAAGGAAGCTATGAAGAAGGCTAACGCTGTAATCCTTGAGCCTATCATGAAGGTTGAGGTTACAATGCCTGAAGAATACATGGGTGATGTAATCGGTGATATCAACTCACGTCGTGGTAGAGTTGAGAGCATGGACGATGTTGGAAACGGAAAGAAAGTTACAGCTTATGTACCACTTTCAGAAATGTTCGGTTATTCAACAGACCTTCGTTCTGCTACACAGGGACGTGGTAACTACTCAATGTTCTTCGAGAAGTATGAACAGGCTCCTAAGAACATCCAGGAAAAGGTAGTTGCTGCTCACGCAAAATAAAAAAACCGGTTGAAAAAACCGTGCTTCTCGGATATACTCAATATGTTCGGGAAGTTTTATAAAAAACTAGTAAAAAATGCCTAACGGCGTAAAATTGTTTTAAGGAGGAAGTTAAGATGGCAAAGGCACATTTTGACAGAACAAAGCCACATTGTAACATCGGTACAATTGGACACGTAGATCACGGTAAGACAACTCTTACAGCAGCTATTACAAAGGTTCTTTCTGAAAGAGTAGAAGGAAACGCTGCTTCAGCTTTCGATCAGATCGATAAAGCTCCGGAAGAGAGAGAAAGAGGAATCACGATCTCAACAGCTCACGTTGAGTACCAGACAGACGCTAGACATTACGCTCACGTTGACTGTCCAGGACATGCTGATTATGTAAAGAACATGATCACAGGTGCTGCTCAGATGGACGGTGCTATCCTCGTTGTAGCTGCTACTGATGGTGTTATGGCTCAGACAAAAGAGCACATCCTTCTTTCACGTCAGGTAGGTGTACCTTACATCGTAGTATTCCTTAACAAGTGCGATATGGTTGATGATGCTGAACTTCTTGAGCTCGTAGAGATGGAAGTTACAGAGCAGCTTGAAGAGTACGGCTTCGAAGGATGCCCAATCATCAAGGGATCAGCTTTCCAGGCACTTCAGGATTCTTCAGCTCCAGCTAAGCTTGCTAACGGCGAAGCTCTTGATGGAGACAAGAACTGGGGAGATTGCATCATGGAACTTATGTCAACAGTTGACACATTCATTCCAAACCCAGAAAGAGAAATCGATAAGCCATTCCTTATGCCAGTAGAGGACGTATTCACAATCACAGGTCGTGGTACAGTTGCTACAGGTAGAGTAGAGCGTGGTCAGCTTCACACATCAGACGAAGTTGAAATCGTTGGTATCAAGGAAGAGACAAACAAGTCAGTAGTAACAGGTATCGAGATGTTCCGTAAGACTCTTGATTACGCTGAAGCTGGTGATAACATCGGTGCTCTTCTTCGTGGTATCGATCGTGACGCTATCGAAAGAGGACAGGTTCTTGCAGCTCCTGGAACAGTAACTTGCCACAGAAAATTCAAGGGTCAGGTTTACGTTCTTACAAAGGATGAAGGTGGACGTCATACACCTTTCTTCAACAACTACCGTCCACAGTTCTACTTCAGAACAACAGACGTAACTGGTGTTGTTAACCTTCCAGCTGGTACAGAAATGTGCATGCCTGGTGATAACGTAGAGATGACTATCGAACTTATCCATCCAGTAGCTATGGAGCAGGGTCTTACATTCGCTATCCGTGAAGGTGGACGTACTGTAGGTTCAGGCCGAGTTACAGAAATCGTAGAGTAAAGTGACTCAAGAGAGAACAACTCTTTAAAAATAACAAAAGCAGAGAAACAAGCTAGCTTGTTTCTCTGCTTTTTTATTTTTAAAGTAGCGTTGGGCGAACGCCCAACGCTACTTCTTGAATCACGCGATGTAAAATTATAAAATTGGTCGGCAAAATGGCCGCGTGATTCAAGAAGAGAGTTCTCTCTTGAGTCACTTTAGGTAATCCTTCCGCCCAACGCTACTTATTGAATGCGAAGCGTTCAATAAGGGTAGTTCTCTAATTGGGCGAACGCCCAACGCTACTTCTTGAATCACGCGATGTAAAATTATACTAGAACAGTTTAAATGGTCGCGTGATTCATTGATTGTGTACTTCAATCTAATATAAAACCTTGGTATTGAAGTACAAATATAACTTGAAAGATAATTATTGATGGTTATATGTACTTCATAACACTTAAATATATATCTATTGAAGCACACTGCTTGTAAACATACTTAAATATAATCAATATTTGTACTTCAAAAATGCTTAAATCCTTACTTGTGAAGTACAACTTCAATAAATTTGGTCTTGTACTGCCAAAACAAGCTTATCTCTCAGTTGGAAGTACAGAAAAAGCAAGTTAGAAAGGAAAATCATCGACATTGTACTGCCAAAACAAGCTAATTCTTCAGATGGCAGTACAGAAAAAGCAAGTTAGAAAGGAAAATCATCGACATTGTACTTCTTTCACTGTAATCTTGCACAATTTCAAATCTAAAAATTTAGTAAATCTGTTTATTGCTGTTTAAACGCATAAGTGGTACTCTATAAACAACTTAAACGATTAAGTGGCTGTTAAAAAGCAGCTGCTTAAAATTTTACATGTCAGTTTAAACGTTTAAACGAGCAATATTTCATATGTGAGACAGATATATATAAACGTTTGGACTACACAACATTCAAATTACAGGAGGGTTAAGATGTTTAAAAAGAAAGCAACACTTATGCTTCTCGTAGCAACAATGCTTGTTGGGGGAGCAGGACTCACAGGATGTGGCACTAGCGAAACAAAATCAAATGCTGCAGGAACAGAAAGCACAAAGAAAGATGAAGTAAAGATTACGCTTTACGATACAGACGGAAAGACAGTACTCGATACTGTAAAGGTAAAGTCAGGAAAGAAAGCAGAAATCAAAACACCAGAGAAGAAAGATTACACATTTGTCGATTGGTTCCTTAATAAAGACCATACTAGAAAGGCTGACCTTACAAAGCCATTTACACAGGATACAAAGCTCTTCGCAGGCTTCGCAAAGTATAAGGAAGATACAAGAACATTCTATATCGTAGGAAAGGGTGAAAGCGAAGTGCTTTCAGAGTCAAATTGGGGAGCAGTAACAGGTGATTCTCAGAAACTCACAAAGACAGATAAAGAAGGTGTAAACGAATACACAATCACACTTGACTTAAAGAAAGGTGATCAGTTCCAGTTTGCAATGGATGGAAAGTGGTCAGATCAGAGAGGATTCGGTTACCTCAAATCAATTTCTCAGAATGGAGAAGAATACTTTAAGAATTCAGGCTCACTCGGTGATGCCTCATCCAAGAAATCAAATATCGAAGTAGCAAAAGACGGTAAGTACACATTCACTCTTACAACTTACCCTGCAGAAGATACTTATGACGAGAAGGATCCATATTACAAAGAAGAGAACAAAGAGAACTTCAATTTGAATCCTTATGACACAATCTCATTCACATACAGTGAGAACTAAAGAAGCTTAACTTCTAGACCAGTACATTGTGCTGGTCTAGAGGATTCTTAGCAATAACAGATGAGATACACTCATTCAGCTTTTCAAGCTTCGCATCAGTCAGAGTTGAAACGTAGAGGACATTGTTAGAATCCTTCAGAGCGCTATAGAGAACTGAATCAGTTACTAGTAGATTTCTATCTGAAAAAGCATTCAATTCAACATAATCGCTTACAGTTTCATTTGACTCGAAATTAGAACGAATGAAAAGCTCTTTTTCTTCACTTTCTCTTTTGAGGCTTAAATATGTATAAGCTTCGCCATTGAAGTAATCGCTGGCCTGTGCCTTAAGTCCCTCAGGATCAGAATTCACCTGGAAGAACAGTGGATCATCTATGACACAGTCCAGTGCAATCAATGGAATAAAATTAATGTTACCGAGAGATAAGAAAGACTTCTTGCTAGCGTTAAAACAAACGATAGCATCAGCTTTATCACATTTCTCGAAAGAATCATCTTTAAGAAGGATTACATCATACTTTAAAGAGTTGAAGTAACTAACCATTCTTCTTAAAGCAATCATATCCTCAGCATTTACAAGAATAGAATCAGAATGAGGAACATATATAGCTATCGTGCTATTACGCTTGGCAGCAAGAGCCTGCGCAGCTTGATTTGGAGAATAGTCCAGAAGATTAATAATCTGAAGAACCTTCTTACGAGTTTCGTCAGAGATCTTAATATCTGTGCGATTATTGATGACATAAGAAACAGTGGCAGTTGAAACGCCAGCCTCACGTGCGACATCTTTGATTGTAGTTTTGCTTTTAGACATAATATCCTCCAAAACACTTAGTTTAAACGTTTCATTTCTTCATTATCGAAGAGTTGAAATGAATTGTCAATATAGGAAATACTGAAAGGAAAAAGAATGAATCGTTACGCGCTCATGCATATTCCTGATTCGAAGTATTGCTTCGCGACAGGAAACGACGAAATTACAATTAGGCTTAGAACTTCGAAAGAAGATGATATAGATGTATCACTGGTTTATGGTCCGAAGTACGAATTTCAGGAACATCAACTTGATACAAAAATGAAAGTAAAATATGTTGATAACCTGTACAAATACTATGAGAAAAAGTTGAAACTAGATGATACAAGACTTGCTTATATCTTTAAAATCAATGAAAACGGAGAGGACT
>DAISYI010000008.1:27703-32966 GCA_036825385.1 Lachnospiraceae bacterium
ATTACTTCAGTGAAGATGGTCTCACAGATGGCTATGATTTCAAAGTAGCGTTCTATAACTTTTTCCAGATGCCATATATAAATGAAACGGATGTAATCAAACCTGTGGAATGGATGCAGGGGGCTGTATTCTATCAGATATTCGTCGATAGATTTAATTCAGCAGATGGGAAAAAAGACAGGTCCTACATTACTATGAAATGGGGAGACAAACCTACACCAAAAAATTTCGCAGGTGGCGATATAAAGGGTATAATAGAAAAGCTGGACTATTTAGAAGACCTAGGAGTGACGGCAATCTACCTCACACCAATCTTTCTTTCAAAATCAAATCACAAGTACGACATCATTGATTACAAGAAAGTCGATCCGATGTTTGGTACGGAAGAAGATTTGAAAGAACTAGTTCAGAAAGCTCATGCGAAAGGAATTCGCATCGTACTCGATGCAGTGTTTAATCACTGCAGTATGGAAATGAAGGAATTTCAGGATGTAATCAAAAACGGTCGTAAATCTCCATACTATAACTGGTTTATAATCGACGGTGATTACCCAGATCCGGAAGTAGGAAATTATGAATGTTTTGCATCCTGCAATTATATGCCTAAGTTCAATACTTCAAATATCGAGGTCCAGAACTTCCTTTTGAACATCGCACTTTTCTGGATAAAGAAATGCGATATCGATGGATGGCGACTCGATGTATCGGACGAAGTATCACATGACTTTTGGAGAAAGTTTAGGACATTTGTAAAGAATGAGAAAGAGGATGCGGTCATCATCGGTGAGAACTGGCATGATGCTTACTCGTATCTCCAGGGAGATCAGTACGATAGCATAATGAACTATGCGTTTACGAAGGCGTGCCTCGATTACTTTGCAAATGATAAGCTCGATGCAAAGGGAATGGCTGAGAAGTTAAACAATGTTTTAATGAGAAACAATAGCCTTATAAACAGTATGATGCTTAATCTTTTGGATTCACACGATACGCTGAGATTCCTAACTGAGCTTAAAGGTGATAGGAAAAAGCTTCTCTCTGCACTTGCGCTTGAAACAGTTTATCCTGGTGCAGTTTGCATATACTACGGAACAGAAATTGGCCTTGAAGGTGGATACGATCCGGATTCAAGAAGATGTTTCGATTGGAATGAAGAGAACTGGGACAAGGAATTCCTTAAAGAATTAAAGAGCCTGACAGCTTTGAAGAAGAACGAAGTAATTCGAAGAGGAGCAGTAAAGATATACGATCAAAAAGGTCTTCTGGTGATAGATAGGAAACTTAATAAAACTAAAGTTACACTTAAGATAAATATGACAGAGAAAGAGATTGACGGAATTGAATCCTATGGATTCAAAGTAGAAAGCGAGGGGGAAAGATGAAGAGAAGAGCAGTAGCATTAACACTTCTTCTATCAATGGTTCTTACAGGTACAGCCTGCGGAAAAGGCGAGACGACATCAAATGCCAAAACAAGCGGTACAGGTGCTGCAGTATTCAATGGTAAACTCGAGAATGTCACTATTCGAGTGCTTGAGAATGACACAGCGATTGAAAAAGGTTACTTCAAGGAACTTATAAATGCCTTTAATAAAGAGTATAAAGACAAAGGCATCAAAGCAGTCGATGCAAATATGGACCAGTATCTGGATCTCGCAAATGATGGCCCTTACGGTTATGGACCGGATGTAATCTATCAGGCTAATGATGTAATCATGAAGTATGCAAAGGGTAAGCACATCCTTCCGCTTCCAGTCGAAGAGTTTGATTGCTATAAGCAGGTTCCAGAACTCGCATGGAGCGCATATCAGACAAAGGTAGATGGAAAGACATATACTTGCGGTGTACCAGTTAATGTTCAGGCGCCGATGCTTTTCTATCGTAAAGATCTCCTTCCAAATGATTGGAAGAGTACATGGGATGTAAACAAGAACAACATTCCTGACATGGCAGAGTCATGGTCGGATATGTACAAGTTCTCAAAGGAACGCCATGAAGCAGATGCTTCTAAGTTTGGTTACATGAAGTCGCTTAATGATGTGTACTTCTCTAGTGGATTCCTCTTCTCATACGGTGCATACATTTTTGGAAAAAACAATACAGATCCAAAGGACATCGGATTCGCAGCTAAGGATTCAGCTAAAGGTGTAAATGTAATAAGCCAGCTTGCAACTGTAATGAATGAAGATTGTATCGATGATACTATCACTACAAGTGCTTACTCAAAGCTTGGAAATGGTACTTACTTCGCAACTATCACAACTCCAGATTTATATTCTACTTTCCTTTCAGAAATGGAGAAGAGTTATAAGTCTGAAGGTCTCTCTGACAAGGAAGCGATTAAGAAAGCAAAAGAGAATCTCGTAATGACTACATTACCTAAGCTTCCAAAGAGCGGAGATCTCACAGATGGTTCAAAGGCTGAAATAGAATCAAAGACAATGGGCGGTGTGAATGGTTATGCAGTAAGCTCATATACAAAGGCTCCGAATGCATGTCTCGAGTTTGTAAAGTTCGCAACGAACTACAAGATGATAAAGAAGAGATCAGATCTCCTCGGAATTGCTCCAGCCAGAAAGGATGTAGCAGATAAGGTGGGCGGAACATCAGAGAAGATTTTTAAGAATCTCGAAAAAGGAAACATTATTCTCATGCCTTCTATCACAGAAATATCTCAGATTTGGACTCCAGGTCAGACATTCTTTATTGATGTAGCAAAGGATGCGTACAGAAGCGAAGCAGACAAGAAATATAAATCACTTGATGATTATAAGACAGGTCTGAAAGATATGTGTAAGCAGATTGATGAAGCAATAAGTACGCTGAAATAGAAAGACATAAAAATGGGAAGTAATGTTAAGGAAATAGGAAAAAAGTGGAAAGAGTCAGCACCCGCTGTGAAATTATCATTTTTCCTGATGGGAGCAGCTCATATCAAATATGGAAACGTAGCGAAGGGAATTATCTATCTTCTGATTGAAGTTCTGATGGTGGCTTATCTCGTATTAAGTGGTATAGAGGATATCATCGGATTCTTTACGCTCGGAACACAGAAGGCAGATGCATGGGCTGGAATAAAAGGCGATAATTCCGTAGTAATGCTTCTGATGGGAATATTTGCATTCATCGTATGTGCAGTATTTATCTACTTCTATGTACAGAACATTAGAAGTGCACGTATCATGCAGATGAGAGATGAAAAAGGAATCCCTCAGAAGACATTTAAAGAAGAACTGAAGGAACTTTTGGACCAGAAATTTTACATCCTGGTTCTCGCGCTTCCAGTTCTCGGAGTATGTGTGTTCAATGTTCTTCCGATAGTTTTTATGATTCTGATTGCATTTACAAATTACGGTGGAACTATAGTGCCTCCAGAACTAGTAGATTGGGTCGGATTCGCAAACTTCAAGAAGCTGATAGTATTATCAAAGTTTGGACCGACATTCGTAAAGATTCTGGGCTGGAACTTAGTATGGGCTGTGGCTTCTACAGCGCTTAATTATTTCGCAGGCTTGGGACTTGCGTTGTTATTAAACAAGGAATGTGTAAAAGGAAAAGCATTCTGGAGAGCTTTCCCAGTTCTTGCTTATGCGATTCCGGGCTTTATCACATTGCTTGCTTTTAAGTTCCTGTTCTCATACGGTGGTCCTATCAATCAGATTATCGTAGCAAATGGAAGCAAAGCGATCGGATTCTTAGACATCGACTCTAAGTGGTCTGCGAGAATAATCGGACTATTGGTTAACTGTTGGATTTCAGTACCATCTATTATGCTTCTTGCAACAGGACATCTATCAAACCGAGATCAGTCGATTTATGAAGCAGCGAAGATTGATGGGGCAGGTAAGTGGGCTCAGTTCTGGAAACTGACGATGCCATTCATGTTGTTCTCAACGATGCCTGTTCTGCTGGGACAGTTTATCGGAAACTTCAACAACTTCGGAATCTTCTATTTCTTGAGAGGTGGACTTTATAATAAGGGTTACTTCCTGGCAAGCGATACAGATTTACTTATAAACTGGTTGTATAACCTTTCAATTGATAATAACTACTACTGCATAGGAGCTGCAATCAGTTTGGTAATCTTCTTGATTACTTCTGCGATTTCGCTGTTTATTTATGTGAAATCACCATCATATAGAGAGGAGGATACATTCCAGTGATGAAAAAGAAAAATTGGCTTGAAATAATACTTACGTATCTGATTTTGATTCTTGTGGCATGTGTATTCTTCTTCCCATGTATATGGCTTATACTTGCGTCGTTCTCAAAATCGGGAAGCATCTATTCATTCGACGGATTTTTCCCAAAAAGCTTTTCAACAGCAACTTTTGTAAAATTATTTACAGATACGAAGATGTATAACTATCCGAGATGGTTCATGAATTCACTCTTCGTAGCTACGGGAAGTTGCTTGCTTGGAACCTTCCTTACGATTCTGACAGCATATACGATGTCGAGATTTAAGTTTAAATCTAGAAAGTTCATGATGAAGTCAACGATGGTGCTCGGAATGTTTCCATCCTTCATGGGAATGACGGCAGTATATCTTCTCATGACTCAGTTTGGGCTTATAAATCATCTTTGGGGATTAATTCTTATATACGCAGCTGGAGCACCTATGGGATATCTTACACAGAAGGGCTTCTTTGATAATATACCGAAGGCTATAGATGAAGCAGCTAAGATTGATGGTGCTACGAATGCTCAGATTTTTTGGAAGATAAATCTTCCGCTCGCAAAGCCGATGATCGTCTATACAGCGCTTACAGCGTTCACGTGGCCATGGAGTGATTTTATTCTCCCGAAGCTTCTTTTGAAGGAGAAGAATCTCTACACTGTAGCAGTAGGTCTTATGAGTTTAGATGAAACACAGTTTGCTAGATTCGCTGCAGGGAGTGTGTTTATAGCGCTTCCAATTGTAATATTATATTTCTGTTTGGTGAAAAATATGGTTAACAGTATCGCTGCAGGAGCAGTGAAAGGGTAACTAAAAATCTGAAAAGTGTATATGGATTTCTGGATTCGGCTTTTGTATAATGAAATTGAATGAAAATTTAAATTGTGCAAAAGGGAAAGCGACTTTACATGCGAGGTAAACTATGAAAAAATACTTTGTTTTGGTTTTAGTTTTAGTTGCTTTGTTTTCTGGGTTATGCGTTTTATATAATGTATTTAAAAAGCCGAAGAAGAAAGTATTGCCAGCGTTTAAGATAGAAGGGGAAATTATATCGGTTGGAAGATATAGCCAAGGATCTTATTAT
>DAISYI010000009.1:0-12730 GCA_036825385.1 Lachnospiraceae bacterium
GAGAACATGTCCGATAAATGCTAGTTTACCAGTTCTACCGACAGTAACCTCGATATCCTCCATCACAACATCTCTCTCTTCTGGCGGATACTTGAAAGCAATATGTCCCGCAGAATACTTACTTCCAGCAGGGAAGTCATTTCTATAATCAATATGGTCAACCTTTACAACAGCGCCATCAATATCATATGAAAGGCTTCCTCTCATCTCACCGATTTCACGGATAGCAGCTACCACCTCATCCGAAATCTTACATTTCTTATGGAATACTGTAGGAACTCCAGCTCGCTCTAAGATAGAAAGCCCCTCATCATGTGATTCCATAATTTCACGCGGACCATCCTGAATATTGAAGATAAACATATTCAGTCCACGTTCCTTCGTAATCGAAGTATCGAGCTGACGAAGAGTTCCCGCTGCAAGATTACGTGGATTCGCCGAAATCTTCTTTCCGAGTTCCTCCTGTTTCTCATTGAAACGCTCAAAATCCTCATGAGACATATAAACCTCACCACGAATCTCGAGATACTCATAATCTAAATCCAATGTCTGCTTAACATCAGAAAGAGTCTTCGCATTCAGCGTAACATCCTCTCCGATAAGTCCGTCACCGCGAGTCTCAGCAAGAGTCAGATGAAGCTTTCCGTCCTCTCCACGATTGTAACGAAGTGTCATCGAAAGTCCGTCAATCTTCTGCTCTACAGAGAACTCGGCATCCGGATGCATTGCATGAACTTTATCAACCCAAGCAACCACATCCGCTTCATCGAAGACATCCTCAATAGAAAGCATCGGCACATTATGTGTAACCTTCACGCCGGCTTCGCGCTTCGCAACTCCACCAATCTTCTGTGATGGAGAAGACGCGTCCACCCACTCAGGATGCTCTGCCTCTGCCGCCTTCAACTTCTGCATCATCATGTCATATTCATAATCGCTAATTTCTGGCGCATCATCGTTGTAGTAAAGATTCATATGATAGTCGATAGTCGCCCTAAGCTCCTGATATTCTTTATATTCCATAACTCTCTCCCTGAAAAAGCTTCTACTCTACTCTTTCACCTAAATCCTCTATACTAAAGAAGCCCAATATCCTTCTTCAAAATCACTTCTTCTTCAGCAGTAATCTTACGATACTTTCCTTCTTCCAAACCTTCGATAGTCAAATTCATAATTCTAATACGTCGAAGATCGTGTACAAAATAACCTTCCTCCTGACACATACGACGAATCTGACGATTAAGCCCCTGCGTCAAAATGATATGAAACTCATTATAACGAGACTTCCAAACCTTACATGGACGAGTTGTTACATCGAGTTCTGAAAGGTAAATTCCCTCGCTCATATGCTGAACAAACTCATCAGTTACGACGTGATCCACTCTAACTACATACTCTTTTTCATGATAATTCGACGCCTTATTGAGTGCATTCACTAGATCACCCTGATTCGTAAGAAGAATAAGCCCTCGAGAAGCCTTGTCAAGTCGACCGACATTGTAAACTCGAACCGGGTAATTGATATAATCAATGATATTCTTCTTCTCTCTGCGTTCCGCAGTACACACGATTCCCTTCGGTTTATTGAATAGAAGGATAACTGGAGCATCCGCTCCCTTTACAGGCTTTCCACGATGAGAAACACTATCTCCCTCTTCAACCTGAGTTCCGAGTTCAGCGACCACACCGTTAACCTCAATTTCTCTATTCTCAATAAGTCTGTCCGCTTCCCTTCGCGAACAGTACCCTACACTGCTTAAATATTTATTTAATCTCATTTTTCTTCCTTTAAAACCTAAAAACTTCCTACCTATTTTATCAGAAATCATCTCTCTTTTGGGAAAAAGTCTCATCTTTACACTGGCAAAAAAAGAACCCCGCAAAGCACTGCGGGGTCCTTAGAAATCATGTCATAAATTACTGAAGAAGTTCAGTCTTGATATATCCTGTCTGATTATCTTTTGTTACAACCTTTGTCCAACCTGAAGCATAGTTTGCAACGATTGTTACAGGCTCATTCTTGTAAACTACAGCAAGTACAGATGATGTCTCATCCATTCCTTCTCTTACACGAACTGAAGTCTTAAGTGTAAACTTGCTATTTGGCTCGAGACCAGCGACATCTACAGTATCTGTTCCAGAAGGCTTCTGATCTGCAAGAAGATTCTTATCTACATAAGCATTGTGGTTATTATTGTAAAGGATTCTTGCCCAGTTTCCTTCTTCAGCGTACATAGTAACTTCAGCTCCTACTTCAAGGTTGCCAAGTACTGTTCCGCTTGTATCTGCCTTATCGTAAACACTAAGTGTCTTTGTAACATACTTAGTCTTCTTATTCTTTTCATCAGCCTTTGCCTGCTTAGCAGCTTTAGCCTTTGCTTCCTTGTCAGCTTTGTCCTGCTCTTTAGCTTTCTTCTTCTCGTCAGCCTTTGCTTTCTTCTCAGCTTCCTTCTGAGCCTTCTCAGCTTTCTTAGCTTCTTCCTTCTTTGAAGCTTCAGAATCATAGTTTGAAGACCATGTGCTATTTGCTGAGTCGAGAGTAGATGTAAGGAATGTATTAAGTTCAGCATCCTTTACCATGATATCATTAAACTTCTTCTGAACTTCAGTCTGAAGCTTCTGTACATCATCCTGGCTCTCGAATGTTGCGATAAGCTTTACAATCTTTGAATCAAGCTCGTATTCAGAGTTATTTGTATTGAAGTTAGAATACTTATTATTGATATAAAGCTTTCCGTTCTTGTCTGTTTCTACATAGAAGAAATCAAGACCAGGAGCTGTAGCTTTAATATTCTTAAATTTCACTTCCATCTTTGAAGATACGAGATAAGCATCCTTAGTGATACCTCTCTTTGAGTAGATTTCAATATTCTTATATCCTTCAGCATACTGCTTGAAGAAATCTACATAGCTTGCTTCCTTCTCAGAGAAAGGCTTAGCAATCTTCTTAAGAGTCTTCACATCACCCTTTGCGTATGCTGTGTAATATGAATTGATGAGCTTATAAAGTTCTTTATTCGATTTCTCAGTTACAGTATCATACTTCTGATATGCACCAGCCATTGGATCTGAATCTGATGCAGTTCCATCTGTACACTTAACAAGAATGAGAGCAATCAGACACAGCACAACTACTGCAGCATAGTATCTATATTTCTTTGGATCGAATACAACTTTCTTCACTCTAGTAAGAATCTCTTTAGCTTTCTCTTTGTTATTCATCATTGTCCCTCTATCTTAAATAAAATTATTTATTAATCCATATAGTGTAGCTGTATCTACACATAAATGTAGACGACCGGATTCGAACCGGCGATCTTCGGAGTCGGAGTCCGATGCGTTATCCAGCTACGCTACGTCTACGTAACAAAATCTTAATAATTCTACCAAAAACTACTTGCATAGTCAATGTAACATTTACGTAACATAAAAAAATATCCCCCAAAATTTCAATATAAACGAAATTTTGGGGGATGTTTTATTTATGTTGTTTAAGTAGTCCTAACGACTATGCATTTTAGTATTTTGTGAAGACGTCGATCTCGTCCTTCAATCCGTTAACCGCTCCGACTGATTCCTGCATTTCCTTATCAATGTTAGAAATCTTTCCTACTAGGTTAGATGTATTTCCTGATGAAGCGATGAGTGCCTGTGCACTTTCTTCTGAAGCCTTTGAGATTCCTTCGATAGAATCTACAATCTCATTCATAATCTTCTTCAGATTATCTGTTCTCTCTGCGAATGCAGACATTGCAGAATTGATATGCTCTGCATCTTCCTTGTACTGTTCACCAGAATCTACGAAGCTATCGTAATCTACGAGAACCTTATCCTGCATGAAGTCAAGCATCTGCTGTGAGTTCTCAACAAGCGAATTAACAGCCTTAACTACCATGTCATTGATTTCCTGAATATTATTTGCTGTTTCCCTTGAAGATTCAGCCAAGTCTCTAATTTCATCTGCTACTACTGCAAAACCTCTACCTGCTTCACCAGCACGAGCCGCCTCAATAGAAGCATTAAGAGCAAGAAGGTTTGTCTGTGATGAAATAGAAAGGATTTCTCCAGTAAGGTTATTAACCTCATCTACGCTCTTTGAATCCTCGATGGCTTTCTTCATTGTTTCGATAAGTCCACCGAGCATTTCGTTTGCTGCATCCTTGTTCTCACGAGCTGTGTTAGCGAGTTCTGTTGCTCTATCATCCATATCACGTGAATAATTTGCGATATTTGTAGACTGTTCAGAAATAGAATCTACATCTTCTCCAATGTCAGCCGCACCTTCTGATACTGAATGAATAGTTGCTGAAACCTCTTCCATAGAAGCAGCAAGCTCTTCAAGAGTATTGCTTACTTCATTTGCATTTGAATTTGATTCACCGACATTCTGGTTTACATTTCCGATAAGTTCCATAAGCTGATCAGAGCCGCCACCAAGCTTTGTGACAATCTTCTGCATAATCTCAAGGAACTCATTTACACCACTTGCAAGAGTTCCAATTTCATCATTTGATTTAACCGGAAGTCTTCTTGTAAGGTCTCCCTCTTTCTTATGAAATGACTCTGTAACTTCTTTAAGCTCATTAGATGCTCTCTTAAGAGGTCTAACAACAGATCTTCCAATAATAATAATTGCAATAAAAATGAGTACAATTATCTCAACCATAAGAAAGACAGCAGAATTTAAAGCTCTATAATATGTTTTATCAGCCTCTTCAGATGCCTTGTTTGCGTTTTTAAATTCCAGTTCTTTAAGTTTTTCAGCGCCTTTATTCATATCCATGGCTTTTGGAAGCATCTTAGCCTGCATAAGGCCAAAAGCAGTAACTATATCACCTTTATTAATTGCAGTTACAGCTTCAGTCGCTGAATCTCTTACAAAGTTAACATCTTCTTCAAACTGATCAAGTAATTTTTTCTTCTCAGAATCAGCCGGTAACTTCTTATACTCCTTAAGATCCTTATAAATCTTATCTTTAATTTCGAACATCTGATCATGAAGTTCTTTGGCCTGTGTAACGTTTTTTGTTGTATATGCAATCACAAACTGCTCAAGAACCTTCCACTCATGTTCTACATCATACTGAAGATCTCCAGCTAATTTTACGCCAGTCATGTAATCTTCTGAAATTTTTACCTGCTCGTCATGGACATTTTTTAAACTTACAATACCTACTACAGTAGCTGCAACCGCAGTAATTGCGAGAAGCAAAATCGGAATCATTAGTTTTGCACTTACTGGCAAACCTTTTTTCTTAGGAAGTTCGTTTGAATAATCTTTTGTCTTTTCTGACATAGTATGTCTCCTTATTAAACTGAAAAAAATAAGTCAAACACCACTTTAAGTTTACTTTCTAAGAAACAAAAAGTAAATCGATTTCGTGGTGTATTTATAAAAAATTAAGCCTTTTTTCTAAGTAGTAAACAAATATTCCTACTCTAAAAATAACTACCTAATCCCTATAATTTCATCTGCAACATATTCCTGAATCTTATCATCCGTCTGAACGAAGAGATCACCTGCTGCCTTATACGCTGCTTCCCTCTTCTTCATCATGACATCGATTCTAGAAATCATTTCTTTTTCAAACATAAGTGAGTTTGATGGAAGGAAGAGTTCCATATCATCAGAGTTATTCTCACTTGGCTTAAGAAGTGGTCTAGTAAAGTCATCTTTCGTTCTCTCTCTAATTGTCTCAGGAGTTGCGCAGAGAACTACAACTGAACCCGTTTCCTTCATCACTTCAATATTCTCTTTCTTCAGGCAAACACCACCACCTGTTGAAACAATAGCAGGGCCATTCTCTGAAATAAGCTTAAGAAGCGCACTTTCTTCTCTTCTAAATGAATCCTCTCCATAACTATCGAAGTAATCTGAAATAGGAATTCTAAACTTCGATACGAGAATATCATCCATTTCAAAAACAGGAAGATGAATCTTGTCCGAAAGAACTTTAGATGTCGTGGTTTTTCCCGTTCCCATAAATCCACACATATAAATATTATGCGTAATAGGATCTGCAGAAAGCATTTCGTGAATCTGATCGATATAATCTCTCATCTCGATATAAGAAATCTGTCCTGGAGAAATAGCCTCATCAATACATGCATATGTCATACACTGCTTATTCTTCTCACAGTAAAGTCTTGTAGACTGTCCCATAAATCCGAGTGAAATCGAAATAACATGTCTATCTGGATACTTCTCATGGAAGCTCTCAGGAAGTTTCGTCATGCATCGTACGTCATCAAACTCTCTAGGCATACAAGCCACGAGAACTATATCTGCTCCCGCATCTTCGATTTCTGACATCTTTGAAAGAAGAGCTTTTTCCCCTGGAGTTTCTCTATAGTTGTGGTACGAACCGATTACATCGATTCCTTTACTATGAGCTTTCTCTACGAGTTCAGTGAAACGCTTCGATGTCTCAAACTCGATATCAATATAATCGATGAGACCTGTTTCGATAATCTCTTCAAGAATGTCATCGTAATCAGATGTCATGTCGAAAAAGCCGCCCTCGTTAGATGATCTCAAGTTAAAGATCAATGGGACAGAAATGCCGTCGAAGTCTGAGAGAATGTCCTTCATATATGAAATATCAAAACGATCTCTCTGACCTTCTTCATCGTCCAAAAGCGTATCAGCTCTCCACTCAATCACGTCTACATGATGTTCTAAAAGCTTAAGCGCTTTCTTTCTAATTTCTTCCCTATTCTTCCCCGGAAGAGTCACTGCAACTTTAGGCATTGGATTCAATTGATTATTGAAATTGAATTTCATTAAAAAATACCTCTATATTTTAAAATTTATATACCAAAATTGGGCACGGAATATTATAATAACACAGGCGCTAAAAATATTTAATAAGAAACACTAAACATTCTCTAAAAGATTGTTTGGTTTGGTAATTTTAGAATTATGAGACTAGACCGTTTTTTATCAGAAATGAAACTTGGAAGTAGAAGTGATTTGAAGAAGGAAATCCGACGTGGAGCTGTCACAATAGATGGCACTGTCGTAAAGGACCCTTCTGTTTCAGTATTGCCAAATTCGATAGTCACATATCACGGCAAACCTGTCACTTACTCCGAATACCAATATTACATTATAAATAAACCATCCGGTGTAGTTACAGCGACGGAAGATAAGCGTCACCAAACTGTCATCGATTTCCTACCAGAAGGTGCCAGAAAGGATATCTTCCCAGTCGGACGACTCGACATCGATACCGAGGGACTCATCCTCCTCACAAATAACGGTGCACTCTCTCACAAGATGCTCGCACCGAAGAGTCATGTCGACAAGAAATACTATGCCAAGATAAAGGGAGTTGTAACCGAAGAAGATGTCGAGGCATTTAAAGTCGGCTTCAAATACGACGAAGATTTGATTTCGCTTCCAGCTACTTTGGAAATAATCGGCAGCGGCCCTGGAACCTCTGAAGTGTATGTGACAATTCACGAAGGTAAGTTCCACCAGATCAAGAAGATGTTTATCGCTCGCGGCATGGAAGTAACCTATCTAAAACGAGTCACGTTCGGGCCACTCGAGTTACCCGAGGAGCTCTCACAGGGTGACTGCAGAGAGCTAAATAAAATTGAATTAGAAACATTAAAAGAATACATGTGAAAACGCGCTGCTTTTTCAGTGCGCATATTTCACTAAGGGGATATAAAAATTGAAAAAAAAACTTATTACTTTTGAAAATATATCAAAGTCCTATGGAGACAACTTAATTCTCGATGACTTCAATCTCTATGTTAGAGAGAATGAATTCATCACTCTTCTCGGACCTTCCGGTTGCGGAAAAACAACAACACTTCGCCTTTTAGGTGGTTTCGAAACACCTGACAGCGGACGTATCATGTTCGACGGCGAGGATATCACACATAAGCCTGCTAACGAGAGAAAGCTTAATACTGTATTTCAGAAATATTCTCTCTTCCCAAACATGACTATTGCAGAGAATATTGCTTTCGGTCTTAAGATTAAGAAAAAGAGTAAGGCTTACATTGACGACAAAATCAAATACGCTCTCAAGCTCGTAAATCTAGATGGCTATGAAAATCGCTCTGTAGAATCTCTTTCTGGTGGACAGCAGCAGCGTATTGCTATCGCTCGTGCTATCGTAAACGAGCCAGAAGTGCTTCTACTCGACGAACCGCTCGGCGCTCTCGACCTTAAACTTCGTCAGAACATGCAGTACGAGCTTATGAGACTTAAAGAAGAACTTGGAATCACATTCCTTTATGTAACACACGATCAGGAAGAAGCCCTCACTATGTCAGATACTGTCGTAGTTATGAACCAGGGTTATATCCAGCAGATTGGTACTCCAGAGGATATTTACAACGAGCCAGAGAACGCTTTCGTAGCCGACTTCATCGGTGACAGTAATATCATGGATGGAACTATGATCGAGGATAGACTTGTAGAAATCCTCGGCGTAAAGGTTCCTTGTGTAGATAAGGGATTCGGTACTATGAAGCCTGTTGACGTTGTTATTCGTCCTGAGGACGTTGAGCTCAATGTTCCAGGTAGAGGTTTCATGGATGGCGTTATTACTGATTGCCTATTCAAGGGTGTACATTATGAAATGGAAGTTATGGCGAACGGTTTTGAATGGCTCGTTCATTCTACTTCTTATTTCGAAGAAGGAACTCGCGTAGGTATAAATGTAATCCCGTTCAATATTCAGATTATGCATAAGCCTGAATCATCGGATGAGAAAGCTGTGGAGATTGATGAATAATTTCAAAAAACAGCTCCTCGCGGGACCTTATCTTCTTTGGATCATAGGTTTCATCATACTTCCTATGATTACAGTTGTGCTTTATGCTTTTTCCGGCGCAGACGGTCACTTCACTCTCGAGTATATGAAGGAGGTCACTCTACATGCGCACCTCGCATCGATTGGACTTTCACTTGAACTCGGAGTGATTACAACTCTCGTTTGCCTCGTGATTGCATATCCGCTTGCTATGATTCTGAAGAGTTTCAACTTCAAGCATCAGACTTTCGTTGTATTCATCTTCATGCTTCCTATGTGGATGAACTTCTTACTTCGAATCATGGCTTGGAAGATGCTCCTCGCGAAGAACGGAATTATTAACACTACTCTTGCTTCACTCGGTCTTTCACCGATCCAGATTATAAATACTCCAGCCGCAGTTATCATCGGAATGGTTTATGACTATCTCCCTTTCATGCTGTTGCCAATTTATAACTCAATGGTACGTATCAAGAAGGACTACATCGAAGCTGCGCATGATCTCGGTGCAAAGAATATCACGGTATTTTTCAAAATCATCCTTCCACTTACTATGTCAGGTATCGTAAGCGGAATCGTAATGGTATTCGTTCCAGCACTTACATCATTCGCTGTATCTGACATCCTCGGTGGCGGAAAGATTCTCCTCATCGGAAATGTAATCGAGCAGGATTTCATGCAGGGAAATCAGTGGAGCATCGGCTCTGCGCTTTCAGTCGTACTGATGGTATTCGTTATCATCAGCATGATATTCTCTCAGGTCTTCGATAAAGATGAAGGGAGTGTAGCAACATGGTAAAGAAAGGTTTACAGAGATTCTATCTCATTCTCACTTTTGTCTTCCTATATCTTCCTATCGCAGTGCTCATCGCTCTGTCTTTCAACAATTCGAAGACAAAGGTTAACTGGGGTGGCTTCACCCTCAAATGGTACAAAAGATGTTTCCACAACGAAACTATCATGAATGCTTTCTGGACAACTATCCAGATAACTCTCGCCGCTGCTCTTATAGCAACAATCATAGGAACTATGGCTGCTATCGGAATCAGCGCTATGAAGAAGAGAAACAAAACAATCTTCCTCGGTGCGACAAATATCCCACTTCTTAATGCGGATATCGTAACAGGACTTTCAATGATGCTTCTCTTCGTAAAGTTCATGGACCTCGGTTTCGTTACAGTTTTAATCGCGCATATCACATTCAATATTCCATACGTAATACTGAATGTACTTCCAAAGCTCAAGAGTGCAAACAAATTCACTTACGAAGCCGCTCTCGACTTAGGCGCAAGTAAACCATATGCGTTTTATAAAGTTACATGGCCAGAGATTAGATCTGGAGTTTTTTCCGGATTCATAATGGCAGTAACTATGTCACTCGACGACTTCTCTATCACCTATTTCACAAAAGGTGCTGGCATGAATACAATCTCAACTATGCTCTACACTGAGCTTAGAAAGGGTATCAAGCCTGAGCTTTACGCTCTCTCAACTATCCTCTTCGCGACTGTATTCATCCTCCTTCTGATCATCAATTTCAGAGACATCCAGAAGGACAGTCCAAAGGAGAAAAAGAAGCTTAACAAGAGAAAGGCCGCTGTCGCAGTCGCTTCTCTCACACTTATCATCGGAGTCCTCGGCGGATGTACAGACACAGAGCGTGCTACTAGAAACGCAAGCAAAACTATTACTGTTCTCAACGCCGGAAAATATATCGATGAAGATGTCATTACTTCTTTCGAGAAGAAGTACAACATAAAGGTGAAGTACGAGGAATACTCTAACCCAGAGGAAATGTACACGAAATACAAGTCTGGTTCTATCAAGTACGACCTCATTAATACTTCCGACTATATGATTGAGAAACTTATTTCTGAGGGCGAGGTGAAAAAGCTTAATCAAGCTAACCTTCCTCACATAAGCAATCTCGACCCTAAGATTATGGAGCTTTCAAAAGCTTTTGACACAAATAATGCATACACAGTTCCATATTTCTATGGAACCGTTGGAATCCTGTATAATAAGACTATGGTTTCTGCTAAGGAAGTAGAAACATGGAATGTTCTATGGGATCCTAAATACAAGAATGAAATCATCCAGCAGAACTCTGTAAGAGACGCTTTCATTCCTGCCATGGAATTGCTCGGATACTCACTTAACACTTCAAACAAGAAGGAACTCAAAGCTTGCCTTAAACTTCTGAAGAAGCAGTATCCACTTACTTATGCTTACATGGTAGATGAGACTTCAGATGAAATGATTTCCGAGAATGCAGCTATGGCCGTTGTTTACTCAGGCGAAGCTGCTACTGCTATGGATTCAAACGAGAATCTTTCATACTCAATTCCTAAGGAAGGTTCAAATGTATGGATTGATTCATGGTTCATTCCAAAGACTTGTCAGCACCAAAAAGAAGCAGAATTATTCATCGACTATCTCTGCACAGACAAGGTCGCGCTGAAGAACTTCAACTATGTTTGGTACTCTTCTCCTAGCCTATATGTTCAGAAAAATATGTCTAAAGAAGAAAAGAAGAATCCTGCTCTAGTATTCAATGATACGATTCTGAAGAAGTGCGAAACTTTCAAAGCTCTCTCAGATGAAGAACAGGCATATTACAACAAACTATGGCAGGAGCTGAAATCAAGACTTTAAGATATTAAGGGGATTTACACTATGAATGAGAAAAAGAAAAACTATGGACTACTTGCTCAGACTATGTATGGTATGGGCGAGTTCTTCAACGGAGGAGCCTTCGTCATTATTAATACGTTCTTCGCAGCGTTCATGACTAAAGCACTCGGCATGCCTATCGCGCTTGCTGGTACTATTCCTCTCGTTGGAAAGGTTTGGGATGCTATTACGGACCCTATTATGGGAAACATCACAGACCGTACGAAATCAAAGTTCGGTGCCAAGAGATTCTATATGCTCGTCGGAGCATTCCTCTCTTCCATCACTTTCGTACTGCTCTGGATTCCTGTAAAGAGTGAGAATACTACATTACTTTATGTGTTCTATCTCTTTATGTACTGTCTCTTCTCTACTGGATTCACAGTACTTATGGTTCCTTACAATGGACTTCTTCCAGATATGATTGAGGACTATACTCTTCGTTCTAAATTCTCAAATATGAGAATGATTTGGTCAACTCTCGGTTCTATGGTTTGCGGACTTGTTCCTACACTAATCATCAAGGACCCAAAGGACTCTACTCTTTACATCAAGTGTGGAGTTATCTTCGGAGTTTTATTCCTCATCACCACTTTGGTAACATTTGCAGGAACTTGGGAACGCGAAAAAGAGCCTGTTCAGTCAAGTATATCTGCGGCTTTTTCCCAAGCGCTCAGTGTGTTTAAGAGCCGCTCATTTAAGCTCTTCATCGGAATCTATCTGACTGGTCAGTGTGCGATGGATTTCGTTTCGGGTATGGCCGTTTACTATGTCGACGACGTTCTCAATGGTTATGCCAACCACTACATCACATACCTCATGGGTGTGCTCGTAGTTTCACAGCTGCTCGGAATGCTGATTTGGGGACCGGTTATGACGAAAACTTCAAAGAGAACCACTCTTCTCATCGGCGCTCCTATTCGAATCATTTCAACACTCGGGCTTCTCTTCTTCTCATATGAGGGCTCGCCAATCGCGTTGATTCTGATTCTCACAGCTGGTATCGGTATCGGTAACGCCGCAACTCTTACTTCTATCTTCGCTATTATGGCGGATATGGCAGATGTAGATGAACTCATCACTTCTATAAACCGTCCTGGAACAGTCTCAGGTATGGCTACATTCGCTCGTAAGGTTTCAGCCGGTGTTTCTGCCGGTATGATTGGACTCCTCCTTGGAGCGGTCGGATATGACTCTAAACTGGCTAAGCACGGTATTGCTCAGAGCGCATTTACTCAGAAGGGAATCACTATGATATTCGTATTCCTTCCTGTAGTGCTCGT
>DAISYI010000009.1:12740-15832 GCA_036825385.1 Lachnospiraceae bacterium
AGCATTCCTCTTCTTCTTCGGATATCGTTTCCCTATGATGCAGAAGGAGTTCAATATTGTGAAGAAGGAAATCGCTCGTAGAAAGGGCGAAGATAACTCTGTTATCACTCCAGAAGAAATCGCCGTTTGCGAGAAGGTAACAGGTATGTCTTACGATAGACTTTGGAATCCTGATAACGCTGGACGTAAATAATGAATTCAACCCTGGTGCCTATGCATCAGGGTTTATTTTAAATAGCTAATATGAAAGGGAAGAATATGACAAAACAGGAAGTATATAACTATTTAGACGAGCATAATCTCTGGTATGAGATTACAGAACACCCAGCCGTTGACTGCATGGATGATTTGGACGCTATCGAGCTTCCACATCCAGAAGCCAATGCGAAGAATCTCTTCATCCATGACAAAAAGAGGCATAATTATTTCCTTATCACTGTTTCTGGGAAAAAGAAAGTAGATTTAAAGGAGTTCAGAGCCGCTCACGGTACCACGCCTCTTTCATTCTGTAATGACGAAGAACTTATGGATTTGATGGGACTTTACCCTGGCGCTGTTACACCACTCGGACTTATCAACGACAAGGAACATATGATTAAGTTTTATATCGATAAGGACTTGGTTGATCTCGATATGTGCGCTGCTCATCCGATGGATAATACTGCGACGGTGTGGTTGAAGACTTCTCAGCTTATTTCTCACATTAGGGAGTTGGGAAATTATGTTGAGGTAATTGAGGTGAAGTAGAATAACTGCTAAAAGCAAAAATACCGCCAGATTTTCTAATGAAAAAGAAAATCTGGCGGTATTTTATGCTTTTAGTATTTAATTATTTCCTCAAGTAAGCAACATATTTTTCCAACTCACACGCTGCTTCAAGTAAGCAGCATAATTTCCCAACTCACACGCTGCTGCGAGAAATTTATATTTCTCCTATCTGGCGAACGACGCTTTCTCGGAGACCATGGTGGTTTTCATATGAGAGAACGTAAGCTGCGAAGTGTGTGTCGTCGTTAGCGAACTGGAATGGTTCTTCGTAATACACTTCTGACTTGAACCCTCTAGCCTCGTAGATTGCCTTGAGTTCTTTCGCTGCGTTTCTATATTCAGCAAAGGAGTTTTTCTCCTCATCGAATACTCGTTTTGGATATGCCTTTGCTTCTTCTTTTATGTATGCGATTATGTTGTCTACTAGATCCGCATGATTTTTACATCTAAGTTCACGCGATACTATCCAAGCCATAACATGTGTCGGAAAGATTTTGTACATGAATAGGAGCGCACCAAAGATGCTATCTTTGCTTTTTCTGCACATATCTCTCATCACATCGTAAGCTTCTTTCGAGAAGCGCCACGGATTCTGCAAGCTCTCAATGTATTTGAGTGGTGATGCCGGATAATGTGTGTAGTTTAACGGCGGGAAATTCTTAAGAGATGCGAGTTTCTTCTCACCTTCCGTACAGCTTTCCTCACCGAGATAATTATATTTGTCACTGATGATTGAAACCTTGTATTCAATCTGTCTGAGATACTCGTATCCTCTAATCCAGAAGTGCCCATTCTTCCCGTAATTGTAGAGGTGGGTATCATCAACTAAATCGTCAAAAAAGAATGATGCTGTGTCATTCCCTCTTCTTAGAACAAGTACGTATCCCTGTTCTGCCTCTGCCACGAATCCTTCTGTCTCTCCATCGAACTCTGGATCATATTCACCCGTCATTTTTGCGTTCTTGAGAACAAGAAAGCTTTCTGCCGCATCGTTCATGAGATAGATAATATGGAGATCTTCTCTCTGGTTTGGATTGACCGGCAATTCCAGAAGTTCGAAAGAATGATGTTCCAGAAGCATTTCTAGCTTTTTCCATGGTGTTATCATTCTATTGTCCCTTTCGCCCCTTTGATTTGTAACAACTATACGCGCTATTTTAGCAGATTATGACCTAAAATAAACACTATATATTGTTAAACTTTTATAAATAGGCACTATACACAGCAAAATGGCGATTTTCTTGAGGGTTTCCAATAAAAATGCACAAAAGCGACCGAGAACAAGCTCGGCCGCTTTTATAGTTTCTTTGTTTTTTAATGCAAAATTTGCGTTTTATGTTTTTTCCGAAATGTAGTTTATGGTTCTTTCACTTATTAGATTTGCGTGATGAAATCTGGAACTTGAACCATTTACCTGTTTCAGAAAGTTCGTCGTCTGTCCAATTTGAGACGCTTTGAGTCATAGGTCTTAAGAGCGCTGAAGACTCGTCTTTGTTTGCAAGGCTCCACGCCATGAAGCTTACATTATAAGTATCCATTAGCGCCATCCAAGCCGACGCGCTGTCGTAATCAATAGCGCCATTTCCACTTGCATCTGTTATGCTGCATTCACTTACGAAGACTGGAAGTCCGGCGTTTAGAACGTCCTCTAGACGCTTTCTCAAGTCTTCTTTGTGTGTGCCTGCGTAGAAATGCATAACATACATTGTATTTTTGTCGCTAAGTCGATCATTTACCACTTCATGCACATCCTGAGACCATGTATTTGTTCCGCAGAGGATAATTGCGTCTTTAGCGTTTTCGCGAATCACAGGGATTATCTCTTCTGCATATGGTTTAATCACTGATGACCAAGGTGAATTCTGTGGTTCATTGCAAATTTCATATATTACATATGGATTGTTTGCGTATTCTTTTGAAATTTCACTGAAGAATTTCTTTGCTTCTTCTTTATTCTGCATTGGGCTACAATCCGAAAGAATATGCCAATCAACTATTACATACATTTGAAGTTCTGTTGCATAGTCGATTCCATTTCGAATGGTGTTTTTGAGTTTCGTTTTGTCACCACCACTGCAGTAGCCATTATACTCTGCTGTGTACATCGCGAGTCTGACTGCATTTGCTCCCCAATCGTCTCGAAGCGTTTTGAACGCATCTTTATTAACGTACTGTGGGAACCATGAAAGTCCATGTGTACTTATTCCTGTAAGTCTTACAGTCTTTCCAGATGCATCCGCGAGATGATTTCCATCTACATGTAGCTGAGCATTTGAAGTCGCCTTTACTTGCTTGTTGCTCGCCTGTGATTTCTTCTCGTTTTT
>DAISYI010000009.1:15882-29838 GCA_036825385.1 Lachnospiraceae bacterium
AGGCATATAATAATCAGAACCGCAATTCCTTGGTTAATCTTCATCTTTCACATCCTTTCAATTTAACCCTCTAGTGGTATTTTACATTAGTTAGGGGAAGAAAGTAAGGGGAAAGTGGGAGATTCCTGGACCGCCTAGAGAGCGCAATCATGCCCGAGGGTTATATAAGATGCTTATTAATCACGCCCTTTACTTCTTCTATCGACAAAGGATTTCTCGTAGACTCGTGCGTAACCAACAAGTTATCTCCCAGTACAAAACCATTTCCAATCAACAAATCAAATTTCGTAAGATTATGCAAAATATAATCCGGATCATCTGCCATTCCAAGATGTTCCCAAACATACTCCTTTCTAGTACGTTTATTTAAAACAACAAAATCAGGTCGAAAACTTCTACCTTTCACACGCAACGGATATTCGTACCGATACGGAATCCCCTTCTCATAAAGCAAGTTCGCAATAATTAGCTCCGACTTAGACCGAACTTTCTCTCCTCGATTTGTCGTATACTTCTTCGGCCGTTCTTCAGATTCTGGATATTCCTTATATTGCACCGCTTGCCATCTTTCTGCAAATTCATCATCCGGCAAATTCACCGGTTCAACCAAAGCCTTCCTAGCTGGTGCTAATTCAGAATAAACATCCGAGTACTTAACAAGCTTCTGCCTGAACAACCTCAAATCCTCAAGTTCCTTAACCGCCTCTGACTGCAGTTTTGACTCATAATCGTACTGTGCAATCTCCTTAACTCGTTTCAAATCCCCAACTTTTACATACTTTACAGTACGTCCTTCACCATTATAATTCCACAGATAATAATAAAAATGATTTCCTTTAGTTCGAATCTTTATATTCATATCTCCGGGCTTAAGAGAATGCTTCCTTATCTTGCGAATTGTATTCTCTAGAAACTTTATTCTATTATCAATCTCCTTAATTAAATTATTCATTTACTTCCCCCATTCATGTAAGTATATGGCCACAACAAGCTAACTAGCATTCTAACAATTCATATCAGAAAAAGCATAAAGATTTCATGAATTATTCTAAAATAGCGGTTCATCTTTCTTAAGAAAACAAGCTAGTTCTTTATATAAATAAACTAGTTTATTTATAATTAAATGGAAGACCACTTTCCCGCGCAAATAACAACTCTCAAAAAGTTTAAAAGTGGTCATCTTTAAACCTGCAAGCCTCTCGGGGACCACTTTCCCGTACTCCAAACTCTTTAAAGCAAGTTAAAAGTGGTCACCTTTAAACTTGCTAGCCTCCTGGAGACTACTTTCCCACAATTCAGAACTACCAACCTTACAAAAAGCATAACAAAAGTGGTCCACCTGAAGCTTACTCGCTTCCCGATGGACCACTTTCCAAACAAACCCACTTACCAAACACCCCAACTCACCAAGCTTACCAAACGCCCCAACTCACCAAACTTTCCAAACAAACTAAACTACCCACAATGGCTTAACAACCTCAATCTCACGTTCTTTCCACGTATATGGCATTCTAAAGCGCACCTTATACGCCTGCAGCTTCATGAACTCGCCAGTCGTGCTAGCCTTGGGGTTATACAACACATCACCACAAATCGGATGACCTGCGTACGCCATGTGCACTCGAATTTGATGCGTTCTCCCATGCTCGATTCTAACCTCAAGAAGCGTCCTATTGCGCTCCTCATCAAATCGAAGAACATGCGCGTAAGTCTTCGCCTCCTGCCCGTCGGGATGAACCTCCCTAAGCAAATAATCATCCTCAATCTTCCGAATCGGCTCATCTACAACAAAATCCTGAGAAACCTCCCCCTCAACCCAAGCCAAATAAGTCTTCTCATAAATCCCCTTTTCACGCTCATTCGTCATCACACTAGCCGAATCCTGATTCTTCGCAAAAAGCACTATTCCCGATGTATCCATATCAAGTCTTCCTATCGGGAACATCTTACACTGGCTCACACCCCAGTGTTTCGCAACCTGGTTCGAAAGCGTGTCACAATAATGTCCCGGCGAAGGATGACAGCACACCCCCGAAGCCTTGTCCAAGAAAATCAAATCATCATCTTCATACAGAATACATATAGCTGGCATATCTTCAGGTGGTTCCGCCCAAATCGACTCACTCTCCGTATCAATAAAACCGGAATCATAAAGCTTAATTCGAAGCACATCCCCCTCATGTAGAAACGCATTCATAAAATGATACTCGCCATTTATATAAACACCATCTCGACGTCTCTTAATACGCCTAATCATAGTCTCCGTACAATGAAGGTACGACTTCAAATAACTGTGGACAGTACGCCCCTCGCCCTCGTCTCCGACATTTACAAGCACATATCGCGTACCCTCACAAACCTCTATTCTTGAATCAATTACTATATCCGTTTTATTCATAAAAATTATCTTTCTATCATACTAAAAACACCTTGAAAATTCATTTTCATTTGAATTTTCAAGGTGTTCTTTTATGCTTTTTGAAAGAAGTAACTACTTTCCTAAATTTCCTTCGCAGAAATGCTTTCGACAAAGACTAATATAACTATCATTTCCACCGAGCATTATCTGCTCGCCATCTTTAACAATTCCTTCTGAATTAAATCTGGCATTTGTAGTAGCTTTCTTACCACACCAGCAAATAGTCTTCGTTTCCTCAATGGTATCAGCTAACGCAAAGAGCCATTTACTCCCCTCAAATAGATTAAGCTGAAAATCTGTACGAAGCCCATAACAAATCACAGGAACTCCTAAATCATCTACAACATGTGCAAAGAAGAACACCTGATTCTTTGAACAAAACTGAGCTTCATCTACAAGAATACAATCATAAGCCTTAATATCCTCTTCAGGAAGCTTCATGAAATCTTCAACGATTCCTCCTTCTCGTTCCAAGCCTTCAACTCTACTTTTGATAGTCATCTTACCATCACGAGTATCTGCGGCAGGTTTCAGAATAATTACCTTCTGTCCTCTCTCCTCGTAGTTATATGCGACCTTCAAAATGTCCATTGTCTTACCAGCGCCCATCGCACCATATCTGAAATATAATTTTGCCATAATACTATCCTAATCAAGTGTTTGCCCATGGATTATTTGCAGCCGGATCAGTAGGATCCCAACCTGCATTAGGGCTATCTAAGTCTATTTTAATACTGCCAGGTTTACCAAAAGGTCCCAATTCGTTACTATCGAAAATCTCAACCGTAGTTCCTTCAGGGCAATTATCTACCAACCACTTAGCATCTGCCACTGAAAGCCTTACACAACCGAGAGAAGCTGCTTCGCCGAGCTTGTTAAACTCCTCTGCCTCCAAAGCATCTGAGCGCTCTGCCGTGTAAGGAACCGAATGAAACATAATCGGACCATTAATTCTATATGCATACTGTCCAAACGTGTTCGCATAAAGAGCATGCCACTCATACTTCGTGGAAGTTTTAAACGTTCCTGTAGGAGTAGCGCCATTTTTGCCAACAGAACAAACCATTGCTTTGAATGGCACAGTATAATTTCCATTTTCATCTTTGGAATAAACATTAACGACATTCAATTTACGATTAACTCTAATCAAAAAAGGATGATCCTTAGAATCACTCGTATCCTTGATGACGATATTGTTCTCACCGTCCTCCTGCGCCTCTGTAGCAAGAGTCGGATCCACTTCCGGAGATTGCGCTGACGTCTTGTGCTCTGCGTTTATAGAAAGTGCCCCTTTCTTCTCTGTCACCTTCATAATCGTAGAAGTTTTATACGATGCCTGATAAAGATATGCCCCACCTGAAACCAAAAGCACAGCCGCAAGAGTCGATAACAATGCCCCACGTCTTATAAGCTTTTTGTTTTTCTTAACGAGCTTGTCACGAATAACCTTATCAATAGTTATGACTTCCCCGTCCTCATACCCAAATAGGTTAGTTCTTTTGTCCATGGATATATTATAACTGAAAATTGTTTAGATAAAAAGCAAAAATCACTATCCGACCCGATAGTGATTTAAAGCATTTTCTTTTTCCCTTTTGAATGGTATTTTATAGACCGACATTTCTTTAATGCGACCTCATTAAAGAAAAATGGGTGTCTGCAAAAACACGACCTTGTTTTTGCATATTGGATATGGCATATGTTGAGTTATATCTCCCCCGGTAACGTCATATCTTGTTTATACAATACACCAGGTACCTCGCGTACAATGTATAAATATAAGTACAATAATTATTGTACCCATATTTATACAATAAAAATACCGCTTACTTGGTAAGTAGTCAAGTAAGCGGTATTTACCTTATTTATAGATTTTCTTCTTTTGCTGACGCGCAGTCGCCCAAATCAACCTCTTGCGAGACATAAATCTACTGAAGAATACAGCAACTTTCATAGTAAACGTAGGTACGATGCACACCTTTCGTTTAAACATCTGCTTCACCGCATACCGCGCACACTCTCTCGCCGATATACCGTTCAAAGAGAACTCTACCTCGGCAACGGCATTAAACTCCGTATCGACTGGACCCGGGCACAATACGCCAACATAAATATCACTCTTCTGCTGTCGCAACTCCTCCGCTACCGCCATCGAAAGGCTTACCACATACGACTTCGACGCATAATAGGTCGCCATATATGGTCCCGCAGGGAATAAGCCAGCCGAAGAACCTACATTCAGAATATAACCTCTCCCCTTCTCCTTAAACCACAGGAGCGCCTTCTTCATCATGATATGGAGCGCCTTCACATTGAGATCAATCATATCAATCTCTTTCGAAAGAGAGCCATCATAGAAAAGCCCCGCATCGCCGAATCCCGCATTATTCACAAACACTTCGACATCATAATCTTTGATTATACGAAAAAGCTTCTCTATCTCTTCTTCCTTCCTCAAATCAAGCGGGACCACCACATGACCTCCGCCCAATTCAGAGGACAGTTCATTTAACCTCTCTTCACGACGAGCCACCAACACAAGCGCATAACCACGCTCATATAAATCTCTGGCAATCTCTCGTCCTATCCCCGAACTAGCCCCTGTTATCACTGCATATTTCTTCATTTACCATTCCTCATACATCTGCTGAAGTGATTTCGGTTCACCCAAATAATAGCCCTGTGCAAGCTCAATACCAAGTGACTGTAGGAACTTCACCTGCTCCTCATCCTCAATTCCCTCGCACAGAATCTTCGTCTTCATATCTTTTGCAATCATCGCAACACATTCGATAAAATGCTTTTTCTTAGGGTCATCTGAGATAAGCTGAATAAACATCATATCAAGCTTCACAACTGGGAAATCAATCTCCAATAGGATGCTAAGCGACGAATACTCCCCGCCGTAATCATCAAGCCAAACCTCAAACCCCTGATCTATCAATTTCTGAATACCCTCAACAAAAAGCGACGACTTATTGAAGAAAGCTTGTTCAGTCACCTCAAATCTAATCATATCCTTTGGAATACCATATTCCTCGACGATGTACTGAATTTTATCTCCTGGATCTGAAAAAGCAAAATCATAGAATGAGAGATTTATCGAAACCGGCTCTATTACTCCACCCTGGTCCAAAACCTCTCTCAAATGTCCAAGCACATTTCTAAGAATATATCTATCATGCTTATGAATGAGATGTGCCTGCTCCAAAATCGGAATATATCTATCCGGTCCGAAGCTTCCCTCTTCAGGATCAATCCATCTAGAGAGCGCCTCGTAGCCTACAATCTTTTTCGTATTAATATCAAAAATAGGCTGATAGTATACCTCAACCATATTTGTTTCAAGTGCATAATCAAGCTTGTCTACGAAGTATCTCTTTCTAGAAATAGCCGAAAGCATCGCGTCATCAAACCAAGTGAAACCAGTCTTGTAATTCTCCTTTATACTCTCAGACGCTATTCTAGCCCAATCACAACACTCAGCCGCTGTTATATCCTTGTCCCATACAGCAGCTCCACAATCGAGCGCCATAGACGAAATCCTATGAAGAGGTTTCGCTTCTTCAAGAACCGTCATAACGGCAGGCTCTACTTCATCCTTATAAGTCAAAACTGCAAAATGATCCTCACCAAATCTCGCAACAAGCCTATTAGGAAATCTCTTCTGAAGAATCTGGGCAACAGAAATAATCAACTGATCACCCTGCTCATATCCAAACTTCGCATTATACTCCTTCATGTTCTCGATATTAAAGAACACAAAAGTAAAGTTCTTCTTCTCTTCTATATTGATATCCACAATTTCCTGCGTCTGCGAGAAAAACGCTCTAATTGTAAGAAGCCCAGTAAGCTTATCAAGCGAATGCTTGTTAACATTCTTCTGAAACGCAGTCTTCAACGCATCATTATACTTATCAGTTCTATCATAAGCTCCACCCTGAACAGAACCTCTCATCTTTGAACTCGCCTCCATACAATGGAGGTCAGCCTGACGACACATAACTCTCAAATCCATAACGGACTTACATCTACCCACAATATAACCAGTCGTAAATGTAAGATAGAGATCATGATCATCCATCGATGCGCCGACAAACTCAGCTCTTACGAGATTAAGATTCCTAATAATATCGAGCTCAGTTCCATCTGGAAAAATCACAACTATTTTACGTCTGCTTATCTGATATAGATTTTCTTCATCAAAGTAGCGCTTCAAGATTTTTACGAAATCAACCATGATCCCGTCTGAGAAATCAGATCCATACATATCAGTATAGAAATCCAAAGACTCAACTGTAACCATAGCAATTGCTACATTTCGGCCGACATACTCCTTCGCACGGCGGAGTATCGACTGCCTATTATATATATGTGTGATACAGTCGTGAGAACCATAATATTCAAGTTCACTATTCATTCTGAGAGAACGAATTCTAAGCATCAACACAAAGAGCGAAACCATTAGACTCGCGAACCAGAATTCAATAGCATGAACATGATCCGCCCTAAACACCTCATATGGCTTCGTCGTTCTACTCATCCCCATGAAGAACACTAACCAGAAGAAGGTATATCCAATATTTCTCCACGGCTTATCCAAAATAAAAATCGGATTAACTATCAAAAACAAAAAGAAAGTAAGTGCCTGATGTTCAGGATCCAAAACCGTACCCATCATAATCGTGTAGAAGAATATGAAGCTCGAAATTACATACATAAGTTGCATCGAATCTTCATAATCCTTCGGCAACAGATACTTTTTTATTAGCGCCAGAACCACAAACAACACCAGAAGTGTCAAAGTAGTTCCACTACTGAGATGCCTCTTTATAACAGTTTGAAGCACAAAGTTCAAAAGACTTATAGGCAAACCAACAGCAAGTAGCTGAGTAAGTCCCACATAATTCAAATGACTAATCTGCTTCTTAAATTTCGAATAATCCTTAAAAAGCAAAAAATCCTTTAATGAACCCGACATATCCGACCCCTTTTGAAATTAGAATTTTTTCGCAACCTCAAGTGCTTTATCTGGATAATTAGTAATAATCGCATTAACCTTTGCTTTGCAGCACATTTCCATATATTCTTTCTCATTGACCGTCCAGACATTTACATCGAGACCATTCTTCTTAGCCTCTTCGAAAAAGCCTGGATATTGAATGTTGTAGAGAGCAGGATGAAGTGCATCAGCGTTAGTCTTCTCCTTTGCGTAAGAAGCAACATCAATTATTCCATCCGCATAAAGAAGTCCAGTTTTTACAGATGGATCCAGCTCTTTCATCTTTCTTACCGTAGTATGATTAAATGAAGAATAGAGGACCCTATCCTCCATCCCCATCTTTCGCGTAAGTTCTAGTGTTTTTTCCTCAATCTGATCATAGAAGAACACACCAGATTTGATTTCCACATTAATCGTTAGTCCCGAAGGCTTCAGAAGCTTATATACTTCTTCTAGTGTAGGAATCTGAACCTTTCCAAACTTCTTCTTACCAGCATTAAAGTTCATTTCACGAAGTTCTTCAAACGTGTAGTCCTTCACAAAACCTTCCCTGTCAGTGACACGGTTAACTTTCTCATCATGTGTTACTACGAGAACGCCGTCCTTTGTAAGCTGAACATCAAGTTCAACTCCATCAGCGTTCATTTCTGCAGCTTTTTCAAAAGCTAAAAGTGTGTTCTCTGGTGCGTATCCGCTAGCGCCTCTATGCGCCCATACTAGTGTTCTGTCCATATTATTTGCATCCTTCTTTTTGAAAAAATTAAACATCTACATTTCCCCTGTTTCTATCAAATTCTTGTAAGCCAGAATAGCACTGACCGTTTTTGAATCCTGAATTTTACCCTCATAAATGAGCTTAATCAAATCATCAAGTTCACACGCAACTATATCAATGCTTTCAGCATCATCGAGATTCTGAACTTTCCTCTCCGAAAGATTTGTAGCAAGATATACCTCAATAAACTCATTGCAAAAAGCCACTGTTGTTTTAAGCGAGAGAAGTTTCTTCATCTTTCCCGGAACAAACCCCGTTTCTTCTATAAGTTCTCTCTCTGCTGTGATATAAGGATCTTCATCGACTGAATCTCTCGCACCTGCAGGCACTTCTAAGGTATACCTATCAAGCGCTGGTCTATACTGTCTAACCATAAGAATTCTTCCATCTTCAAGAACTCCAACGACCGCAGCGGCACCTCTTCTGTGAGCCACAAAATCCCAATGATGAATGCTACCATCAGGTAACTTCATATCATCACTGTACAAATCAACTATAGCCCCTGCATGAACCAGTGTTCTCTTAATTCTTTCAACATGTGGCTTGTCCAAGTCTCCATCGAGATCCACACTAGCCAAATCCTTTAATTCTCTGTATTTATCCACAATGTCACCCCATTTCATTCGCATCATTTTTATTATACAACACTTGAAATATAAATGTTATATATAGATATATCTATACGAATGAAAAAAGCAGCCGGTTATTTCTAACCGACTGCTTAAAATTATTTTGCGTATTCTACTGCTCGAGATTCACGAATTACATTTACCTTAATCTGACCTGGATACTTGAGTTCTGATTCGATTCTAGTAGCAATATCCCTTGCAAGAAGAACCATTCCAGCATCATCGATCTGATCAGGAGTAACCATTATACGTACTTCACGTCCAGCCTGGATAGCATATGATTTTTCAACACCCTTGAAGTCATTTGTAATATCTTCAAGCTGCTGAAGTCTCTGTGTATATGCTTCCATTGTCTCTCGTCTAGCACCAGGTCTAGCAGCACTGATTGTATCTGCAGCCTGAACGAGGCATGCGATAATAGATTCAGCTGCGCAATCACCATGGTGTGAAGCAACTGCATTGATAATGAGATCTGATTCCTTGTACTTACGGCAGATTTCTACACCAAGCTGTACATGTGAACCTTCTCTCTCATGGTCAACCGCTTTACCGATATCATGAAGAAGACCTGCTCTCTTAGCAAGCTTAACATCTTCTCCAACCTCAGCTGCAAGAAGTCCTGAAAGTTCAGCAACTTCAATTGAATGCTTAAGAGCATTCTGACCATAACTAGTTCTAAACTTCATACGGCCGAGGATTCTAATAAGGTTAGAATCAAGTCCGTGGATACCAACTTCAAGTGCTGCTTCTTCACCAGCCTCCTTGATATCCTCATCTACTTCACGCTTAGCCGCATTAACCATTTCTTCGATTCTTGCAGGATGGATACGTCCATCAACGATCAGCTTCTCTAAAGCTACACGTGCAATTTCTCTTCTAACAGGATCAAAAGCAGAAAGAACAACCGCATCCGGTGTATCATCAATGATGAGTTCAACACCTGTCATTGTTTCAAGTGTTCTAATATTTCTACCTTCACGACCAATGATACGGCCCTTCATTTCATCGCTTGGAAGCTGAACTACTGTAATAGTACTTTCAGCAACATGATCAGCTGCACATTTCTGAATAGCTGCTACGATGATATCTTTAGCCTTCTTATTTGCATCGTCTTTTGCTTCTGCAAGAGTTTCCTTTACAAGCTTAGCAGCATCAATCTTTACATCAGATTCAACTGCTTCGAGAAGGAGCTTCTTTGCCTGATCCTTAGACAATCCTGATATTCTCTCGAGCTCCTGTACACGCTGTTCGTTGAGCTTATCAACCTCAGCTTCTTTCTTTCTAATCTCATCCTCTTTGCGGTTGAGATTCTTCTCTCTGTGATCTGCAGCATCAATCTTACGATCAAGAGTTTCCTCTTTCTGCTGAATTCTGCGCTCATTCTTAGATACTTCAGAACGTCTTTCTGAGATTTCTTTCTCTAATTCGTTCTTTGCTCTAAGGTTTTCTTCCTTTGCTTCAAGTAAAGCTTCCCTTTTCTTTGATTCAGCCTCTTTAACGGCCTCATCGATAATTTCTCTAGCTTTCTGTTCCGCTCCTCCGACTTTCTTCTCACCCAACTTTTTGTTATAGGAATTTGCTAATGCTAAAGTAAGAGGAATGGCTACTAACGCTGTTACAACAATACTAACAACAATTGTTATTGCTGACACAGGAGCACCTCCTTTATTTAATTTTCATTGTTCTATATGTTACTGATTGTAAATGATTAATTTTTATTATTACTTATAATACTTACAACACTAACAATTTTAAGGGAACATACGTCCAAAGTCAAGGAATGACTATAGTTCAATCCACAATATTTAGTGTATCTCTTACAGATATTTCATTATCTCGGATGACTTAAATCCCTTATTTAGTAGAAAGCGATATTGCTTCGCTTTCTCTTTCTCAGATGCGGTTTCCTTATCATAGCGTCTCTTCTGCAACCAACGCTCTATGAGGTCTGTCTCCGGTACCGTAAGCTCATCTTCAATTGCAATCTCTATTATAGAATCAGACAACCCCTTCTTCTTCATATCACGTTTGAGAACCATTAAACTCTTTGAAGACTGATATGCTCTAACATAATTGTGAGCCATTCTCTCGTCATCGAGATACTTAAACTTCTTCACATAGTCTACCGCAATATCTATCGCTTCAGAAGGATAACCATTTCTCTTTAGTTTAGTTCTAAGTTCAAATTCCGATCTGTCCTGTTCTAGGAGAAGATGCATCGCACGTGACTTCGCACGAGGGATGAATATTTCTTTCAGTATCTCCTCGTAAGATTCACTATCGAGTTCATATCCCTCTTCCAAATGATGCTTATAAGCTTCTCTCTTATAAAGAGTGAAGCCTGTTCCATCATCGAAACAGACTTCAACTTTCTTCTTAGAATTACGGACAGGTTTCACCTCTGTCACTATCATTAATTATGCTTCTTTCTCTGCAGCATCTACGACTTCAATTTCGCCGCCGATGTCATATCTCTCACGAATAGTATTCTCTACTTCCTGCATGATTTCTGGATGTGACTCGAGATACATCTTCGCATTCTCTCTACCCTGACCTATCTTCTCTCCATTATATGCATACCATGCACCTGACTTATTGATAATATCAGCATCAGCTGCCAAGTCGAGGATATCACCAGACTTAGAAATGCCCTTACCGAACATGATATCAAACTCTGCAACCTTGAAAGGAGGAGCAATCTTATTCTTTACAATCTTCACACGAGTTCTATTTCCGATCACTTCACCATTCTGCTTAAGTGATTCGATACGACGAACATCGAGACGAACTGATGAGTAGAACTTAAGTGCACGTCCACCTGTAGTAGTTTCAGGATTTCCAAACATAACTCCAACCTTCTCACGAAGCTGGTTGATGAAGATTACGATACAATGTGTCTTAGAAACCACTGCTGTAAGCTTTCGAAGAGCCTGAGACATAAGTCTAGCCTGAAGACCAACATGAGAATCGCCCATATCACCGTCGATCTCCGCCTTAGGAACAAGTGCCGCAACAGAGTCTACAATGATAATATCAACAGCACCAGATCTAACCATCATCTCTGTGATTTCAAGAGCCTGCTCACCACTATCTGGCTGTGAAATATAAAGGTTGTCAATATCTACACCTATATTCTTCGCATATACAGGATCAAGAGCATGCTCTGCATCGATGAATCCAGCAATACCACCACGCTTCTGCACTTCTGCTACGCAGTGAAGAGCTACTGTAGTCTTACCAGATGATTCAGGTCCATATACTTCAATGATACGTCCCTTTGGAAGTCCACCCTGTCCAAGTGCTAAATCGAGGCTGATAGAACCAGTAGGAACCGTTTCAACCTGCATTCCTTCTGCTTCCTCTCCAAGCTTCATAACAGAACCACGTCCATACTGCTTCTCAATCTGTGCAATTGCTGCATCAAGTGCCTTTAATCTATCCCCGTTTACTTCCTTTGATACTGCCATAATATCCTCCGATTTCATACTAAAACATCAAGTTATATAATCACGCAAAACAGAACGCGTGTTCGAATCTGATTTAATGATAGTCTATTCAGATTCTCGTGTCAACAATTTTATCGAAAAAATGTTCGATTATTTCCTCCTGCCAGAATTGATTCTATTCTTACCTAGTCTCATTAACAATATCCTATCTCTAAACTATTCTAAAGACTTTGCAAAGAAGATGAATTCTTCATTAACTTTTCGATACATAGAATTTTAATAGTTTAGGTGTCCGTTTTTCAGGACAGCGTTCAAGCAAAAGCCCCAATTTTTGATAAAAAATCAAAAATTGGGGCTTTTAAGTTGTTTGGCGCTTACGCAACCTCACTTTTTAAAGTGTAAACGAATCCTTGATATCCTTCAGATCCGTTGAATTGCCTTCTGTTTCAGCAACAACCTTTACTACACCATCAGAAAGCTGTGCAACGTCTGTAGCTTTTTCCGCCACTACAGTTACGGCATTTGCAGCTTCTGCTACTGTACGAGAAATCTGCTCAACTGACTGTGAGATTTCCCTTGTTGAATTCTGAAGATCACTAATCTTCTCATAGATGCTACCCATAGACTCTGAGAATCCCTTAGCGTCACTCTGATAATCATTAGCAACTCCAAGGAAATTATCATAATCAGCAGCAATATCTGTTTCGATGTACTCAAGTGTTCTTTCGAGGCACTTACTCATCGCACCTACAGAATCCTGTACTTCGGAAACGATTTCCATAATTCCAGAAACTGTATCACTTGACTGAGTTGCAAGCGAACCAATTTCTGTAGCAACTACAGCAAATCCACGACCAGCTTCGCCTGCACGAGCTGCCTCAATCGAAGCATTAAGCGCAAGAAGATTTGTCTGATTAGCAATATCCTGAATAGCCGCTGCAAGAGTATTTACCTTCTCAACAGCCTTAGATTTCTCGAGAGCTTCCTTGCCCTGCTCACTGATTTCCTGATAAATCTGATCCGTCTTCTGGCGAGCCTGAACTGTTTCAGCGTGAATCTTTGTAGCTTTTTCGCTTATTTCCTCTGCAAGAGTTGCACCTGACTTAGCCTCATCAGCGATTCCATCCGCATTCTTCTTAATCTCTGTTGTTCTTTCACTAATGATATCTGTCGTTGCAGATGTTTCTTCCATAGAAGCGGCAAGCTCTTCTGAAGTAGCTGAGTTGTCTGCATTCGCAGAATCAATCTCAGTTGTAATATCCTTAAGCTTAATCGCATGCTCCTCTAGATCCGCAGATGTAGTTGAAATCTTGCCTACCATTTCACGTAGGTTCTCTTCCATTTCATCTACAGCTCTAGCCATGATGCCTGTCTCATCTTTATTCTTCTCAAGCTTAACGATGTCATCGTTAGCGGAAAAATCAAGACCACCAACCCTTTTTACTACATTTGTAATAATTCTAATTGGACGAGTGATGCTGTTTGCAGCAATTCCTCCGATAATCAAAATCAAAATAGCTGCAATAAACGAGAAGAGATTTCCAAGGTTTTTAATCTCGTTGATTTCACCGAGAACCTCATTCTCATCACCTACGATACATGTAACCCAACCAGTTGACTTTATTACCTGATATGCAGCGTACTTAACTACACCATTTTCATCTGTATAATGGAAAATTCCTTTA
>DAISYI010000009.1:29848-32502 GCA_036825385.1 Lachnospiraceae bacterium
ATCCTTATAATTACCAGACGGAATATCCGATAGTATACTCTTGATATTCTCATTGAAAATCTCAGTACCTACCTTCTCAGGCTTCTTATGATACAAAAAGATACCTTTGCTATCTACAACATATACATAGCTTGAATCTACGCCCTTAAGGCCCTTTCCATCAAAGATAGGTTTCAAAACATCATAATTTACCTTCTTCTCGCCAAGAGTCTCTATTTCTTCCTCTACCAAATCTGAAGACAGTGTTGCGATATCCTGCATGTTATTCTCGCTTGTCTTCTTAATTGTTTCTCTAGCCTTTGGAAGAATGTATAATGCATTAAGCGCAGAGAATGTCAGGATACTTACCAGAATAATTAGAAGTATCTTTACAAAAATTGAGTGGATATTAAAACCGCTCTTTGATTTCTTTTGGTTCATTTCAGTTTCCTTTCTCAAAAACTTAATTAGCAAATATAAGATATATTCGAAAGCCTATATAGTCAACAGTTATTTCAAATACTTAATTTTAATTTAACGATAATAAATTAAGCACAAATGAAAAAACAGAGCGATTTTTTCCAATGAAACGAAAAAACCGCTCTGTTTTTATATGTTACTATGAGAAACTTACTTTCCCATCGCTTCTTCAATTGCCTTAGTAAGCTGATCTGCGCAAGATGTTCCTTTGTTTCCACAAAGATTTCCCTTAAGTATTTCCACTACATAATCAGGATCAGCACCTTCCAAAAGTTTGCAGATTGCCTTTGTGTTACCAGGGCAACCACCAGTAAACTTAATATTGTGAAGCTTTCCATCTTCGAGATCAAACTCAATCTTTGAAGGGCATACACCCTGTGGTTTAAATTCAAATCTACCCATGCTAATTCTCCTAACTAGTTTCTAGCAAACTCTTCAAGAATAAGTCCTTTGTTTCTTTCCTCTGTCATCTTGATACTCCACTCATTTGCCCAGAGAAGAAGAGGTCTATCCTTCATATCTTTTACCTTCTTCATATCAGATGTTCCTGTGATATTGTTCATATCAATATCTGTATTTCCAACCCATCTGATATATTCATATGGAAGATTCTCCATAATGATATCTACATTGTATTCTGACTTAAGTCTGAACTTCAATACATCAAACTGAAGCACACCTACTACACCGACAATAACTTCTTCAAGACCAGAATTATACTCCTGGAATATCTGGATAGCACCTTCCTGTGCAATCTGCATGATACCCTTTGTAAACTGCTTACGCTTCATAGTATCAACCTGACGAATTCTCGCGAAATGCTCAGGCGCGAATGTAGGAATACCATCAAACTTAAATGGATTCTTTGCAGTAGTGATAGTATCACCGATTGAGTAAATACCCGGATCAAAGATACCGATTATATCACCAGCACAAGCCTCAGAAATCATATGTCTGCTATCCGCCATCATTGTCTGTGGCTGTGAGAGACGTACGCTTTTTCCGCCCTGAACATGCATAGCTTCCATACCAGCGTCGAAATGTCCTGAGCAAATTCTCATGAACGCGATTCTGTCACGATGATTCTTGTTCATATTCGCCTGAATCTTGAATACGAATGCAGAGAAATCATCTGAAAAAGGATCGATGTCACCCTGGTCAGAATGCCTTGGAAGTGGTGTAGATGTCATCTTCAGGAAGTGCTTAAGGAATGTCTCAACACCGAAGTTTGTAAGAGCTGAGCCGAAGAATACTGGGGTCTGCTCACCCTTACGGACCATTTCCATATCAAGCGGAAGTGCCGCTCCGTCGAGAAGCTCGATTTCTTCATCGAGAGTAGCAAGTTTTTCTTCTCCGATTTTTTCACGAAGTGCTTCATCGTGAATAGAAATTTCCTCTTCGATACCTTCCTTCGTTCCCTTCTTTGTATCAGAGAAGAGAAGGACATCTTCTGATTTACGATCGAATACACCCATGAACTGCTTTCCTGAACCGATTGGCCAGTTGATAGGACATGTAGCGATTCCAAGCTCTTTCTCGATGTCGTCCATGAGTTCAAATGTATCCATGGCATCTCTATCCATCTTGTTAATAAATGTGAAGATTGGGATGTGACGCATTACACAAACCTTGAAAAGCTTTCTAGTCTGTGGCTCTACGCCCTTCGCTCCGTCGATTACCATGACAGCAGAATCTGCAGCCATAAGTGTTCTATATGTATCCTCTGAGAAATCCTGGTGTCCGGGAGTATCAAGAATATTGATACAACAATTTTCATAATTAAACTGAAGAACAGAAGAAGTAACAGAAATACCTCTCTGTTTCTCAATTTCCATCCAGTCAGAAACAGCATGTTTCGCTGTGGCTTTACCCTTTACGGAACCAGCTTCATTAATCTGTCCACCGTAGAGAAGGAACTTCTCTGTAAGTGTTGTCTTACCTGCGTCCGGGTGGGAAATAATAGCAAATGTACGCCTTTTATTTATCTCATTTATTGTTTCTTTTGTATTGCTCATATAATTAATCCTGTTCTGTGAATCCAATTAAAAAATACAATATATTTCATAGCCTACATTAAGGCCGGAATGCATCTGCACGCCGGCCTTTAATAACCAAACTGATATAACTATTTATAATTTAGCTCATGCCTTAGGAGCATCCTTCATAGAAAAGCTGATTCTGCCCATCTTGTCTTT
>DAISYI010000010.1:0-14630 GCA_036825385.1 Lachnospiraceae bacterium
GTAACTCGCTAAAAGACAGGTTGCTGTGGATGCGTGAAGTGACTCGATTTGCAGTAACTCGCTAAAAGACAGGTTGCTGTGGAGGCGTGAAGTGACTCGATTTACAGTAACTCCCTAATGGTTTGGTTACTGTAAGTGGGATAATATACAAAATGTGTAGTAACAAACTTGTTGAAATTTGGAAACTTACCTCTATTGCGGTGACAAAACCCGCGCTGGAATCGACGAAATCTTAATTTTAACTTAATTTTTAATTCGCGGGACAATATGATATACTAAATTTGCAAATCAGATTTAATATTTTAAGTAATTACGAAAACGAGATGTTTTCAATGGCAAAAGCAGAACACGTAGACAGGCAAGCATGAAAGAGGGGACTGACAATGGGCAGAAAGGAAATGATTGCCATGCTACTTGCTGGAGGACAGGGAAGCCGACTCGGGGTACTTACGTCGGACATGGCCAAGCCAGCCGTAGCTTTCGGGGGGAAATATCGTATTATTGATTTCCCGTTAAGTAATTGCATCAATTCTGGAATTGATACCGTAGGTGTGCTGACACAGTATCAGCCACTTGTATTAAATTCTCATATCGGTATCGGTATACCCTGGGATTTGGACCGAAACAATGGTGGAGTAACTGTGTTGCCTCCATATGAAGGCAATGAAAATGCAGACTGGTATAGCGGAACAGCAAATGCTATTTACCAGAATCTTCGCTATATGGAACAGTACGATCCAGAGTATGTACTTATTCTTTCCGGAGACCACATTTACAAAATGGATTATGAAGCGATGCTTGATTTCCATAAACAGAATAATGCGGATGTGACGATTGCTGCATTACCTGTTCCGATGGAGGAGGCTAGTCGATTCGGAATTGTCGTAACAGACGACGAGAACCGAATTACAGAGTTTGAGGAAAAACCTGAGAATCCAAAGAGTAACTTGGCTTCGATGGGAATATACATCTTTAGTTGGCCGGTTTTGAAGCAGTCGCTGACAGCGTTGAAAGAACAGAGTAATTGTGATTTTGGTAAACATGTAATTCCATATATCCATGACAAAGGTATGAGAATCTTTGCTTATGAATTTAATGGATATTGGAAAGATGTAGGAACGCTTGGAGCATATTGGGAAGCCAATATGGAACTTGTGGATTTGATTCCTGAGTTTAATCTATACGAAGAATTCTGGAAGATATACACCCAGCAGCGTTCAATTGAACCACATTATATTGGGAAGAATGCTCATGTGCAGAAAGCAATTATCGGCGCAGGAGATTCTATAGAAGGAAGCGTAGAGAATTCAGTTCTTGGACCGGAAGTAATCGTAGAAGAAGGAGCGGTGATAAAGGACTCCATTCTGATGGGAAAGGTTCATATAAAGAAGAATTGCTACGTGGAAAGAGCTATTGTTGCGGATAATACAGTGGTTGGAGAGAATACAAAAATCGGTGTTCTCGATGATGCTGAGAGTAAACTGAGTACGAAGATTTATTCATTCGGACTTGCGACGATAGGATCTAACTCGGTGATTCCTGATAATGTTACTATTGGCAAGAATACAGCGATAAAGGGAGCTACAGAATCTGAAGATTACCCTAATGGAGTACTTGAGAGTGGCGACTATATCATAAAGGCGGGTGATTTGACATGAAGGCATTAGGTATAATACTAGCAGGTGGAAACAGCACCAGAATGCGCGAATTGTCGAGGAGCCGAGCTTGCGCTGCTATGCCGATAGCAGGAAGCTATAGAGCGATTGATTTCGCGCTTAGTAATATGACAAATTCAGGAGTACAAACAGTAGCGGTACTCAGTCAGTACAATGCGAGATCGCTAAACGAACACCTTAATTCATCAAAGTGGTGGAACTTCGGTCGTAAACAAGGTGGTTTGTACCTGTTTACACCGACTGTTACAGCTGAGAACAGCTGGTGGTATCGCGGAACTGCAGATGCGATGTGGCAAAATATCGAATTTTTGAAGAAGCGACATGAGCCATATGTTATAATATCTGGAGGCGATACGCTATATAAGATGGATTTTGGCAAGCTTTTGGATTATCATATTGAAAAGCAAGCAAATATCACTGTCGTATGTGCGAGGGCAGATGATGACGAGGATCTGAGTCGATTCGGTGTTGTAAAGATGGATCAGGACGATCAGATAATCGAATTTGAAGAGAAACCGATGGTTGCACATTCAAACATCGTTTCCACAGGAATCTACATTATGAGACGTAGAGTCCTAATAGAACTTTTGGAACAGAGCAATAAAGAAGGCCGATATAATTTTGTTACTGACATCCTTATAAGATATCTAGGAATGAAGAAGGTCTATGGATATATGATGGAAGGTTACTGGAGGAATATCTCTTCAGTCGAATCATATTTCAAGGCTAATATGGATTTCTTAAAGCCGGATGTTCGTAAATACTTTTTTAGGGATGAACCGCACATCTACTCTAAAGAGCAGGACAGAGCTCCTGCAAAGTATAACGCAGGTAGCGAAGTTACAAATAGCTTGGTTACCAGCGGTAGCATCATTAACAGTAAGGTTGAAGATTCTGTTATCTTCAAAGGTGTATTTGTAGGTAACGGATGCACAATCAAGAATTCAATTATTCTCGATGGTGCATATATTGGAGACAATGTATATGTTGAAAATTGCATTGTTGAAAAACATGAGACCTTGCTTAGTAATACAAGTTATGTAGGCAAAGAGGAAATTAAAGTTGTTGCAGAGAGAAACAGCCGATACAGCGTCTAGAAAGGACGAAAAGGGGGCATACAGAATGAATATTACAGACATTAGAATGCGTAAGATTGAAAAAGAGGGTAAGATGAAAGCGGTTGCGTCCATTACAATTGAGGACGAATTCGTAGTACATGACATCAAGGTCATCGAAGGCGAGAAGGGATTGTTCATCGCAATGCCAAGCCGCAAAGCTACGGATGGAGAATACAAGGATATCGCTCATCCAATCCGCTCAGAAACAAGAGCACTTCTTCAGGATATGATTCTGGACAAGTACAAGAAAGAAATTTTAGAGCAGTAAATCATTTGCAAAATGTTTGAAAGCGGTTCATAATAGCATAGCTAGAACAAAAAAGAGAGCATGGTAATCCATACTCTCTTTTTAATGTGAAATGTGAAGGAGATTAGAATGCTTATAATTGCAGGTCTTGGAAATCCAACCTTAAAATATAGACATACACGTCATAATGCAGGTTTCGATGCTATCGATGAACTCGCAAAACATTACGGAATCACTGTTCGTAAGACAGTGTTTAATGGAAAAATTGGCGAGGGTAATATCAACGGGGAAAAAGTAGTACTCGTTAAACCTCAGACCTTTATGAACAGAAGCGGTGATTGTATTAAACCACTTATGGATTACTACAACGCAGATCCAAAGAAAGATCTCGTAGTAATATCGGATGATGTTATGATTGAACCAGGAAGAGTTCGCATTAGAAAAAAAGGAAGTGCCGGTGGACATAACGGACTCAAGAGCATCATTCAGAGTGTAGGAACAGACGAGTTCATTCGCCTCAGAGTCGGAGTTGGAAAGTTTCAGGAAGGAGATGACATGGTACGTTTCGTACTCGGTCGTCTTACAAAAGATGATAGAAAGAAACTTGAGAAAACACTCGAAGGACTACCAGAGGTGCTCGATTATCTTCTTAAGAGAGATGCCGATGGGGCAATGAATGCGTTTAACAATTATGTTTTTTAGAGTGAAATAAATGAAAGCATTTTTAAAACCATTTGAGGAACTGCAGGATATCAATGAGCTGAAGAGCGCGCTGCAGAAGAGCACAAAACATTATTATGAACTTTCGGGAGTGACTTCTTCGGGAAAGTCACATGTACTTTATGCGCTTTCTGAGAGTTCAAATGTAAGTGTACTCGTGGTTTCAGACGAATTAAAGGCAAAAGAAGTTTATGAAGAGCTGTCTTTCTTTAGGGATGACGTATATGTCTTTCCAGGGAAAGATATGCTCTTTTTTCAGTCTGATATAAGAGGAAACGCACTCACGATTCCGAGAGTTGAAGTGCTTTCTAGACTGGTTTCAAATGAATCAGCACTAATTATTGCTACGATAGATTCGCTTCTAAATGTAATGCAGAAGCCAGAGCTGTGGATGCGTGGAATAAAGACTTTAAAGCTCGGAGATGAAATCGATTCAAAGAATTTCGCAATGTGGCTTTCTCAGGAGGGCTACGAAAGAGTGACTCAGGTTGAGGCACCAGGTGAATTTGCAATACGAGGTGGGATTATTGATGTTTTTTCCCTGACAGAAAGTCAGCCGGTTCGAATCGAGCTCTGGGGAGACGAGATTGATCTCATCAAATATTTCAATCCATCCGACCAGAAGTCGACGGAACAGATTCCAGAGGTTACAATCTACCCGGCGTGCGAATTTGTGCTTGATTCGGACGAAGTTCGTCGCGGCGTTGAGGCGATGCGCGCGGATTATGAAACACTCTATGCTAAATATCGAAAAGAGATGAAGACAGAAGAGTCGTTTCAGCTTAAATCTGTGGTTGAGGAGGCACTCGAGAAGATTGATGAAGGATGGATCAGACAGGAAGGCGAGGTCTATCTTCCGTATTTCCTCGATGAGAAATGTTCTCTGCTCGATTATCTGCCGGAAGATGCGATTATCTTTATCGATGAGCCGCGTCACGTCGAAGAATCGGCGAAGGTGGTTTCGGGAGAGTTCGCAGAATCTATGATGCATAGACTTGAGAAAGGATTCATTCTGCCGAGACAGCGTGAACTCATTCTCAATGATACTGATATCAGGAAAAAGCTCGTCCGATTTAATGGCGTAGTTATTTCGCTTCTAGATTCTGTTGGAAAATGGGTAAAAATCGAGAATCGATTCCATATAAATATGCAGCAGGGAGCTTCCTTCAATGGTAGCTTCGAGATGCTCTGCGACGATATCAAAAAGTACCGCGAGAGAAAGTACAAAATAATCATTGTTTCTCCGTCGCATTCTGCGGGCAAAAGAATTGCTAAGGACCTCTTCGATATTGGAATTCCGGCTTTCTATCTGGAGAATGAAGAACATGAACCGAAGGAAGGTGAAGTTCTCGTAACTTTCGGAAAGATTCAGAAGGGATTTTTATACACTGATAGCGGTTACGTGTTTATTTCAGAAGGCGATATCTTCGGCAGCAGAAAGAAGAAAAAGCGCAAGAAAATTAAATATGAAGGAGAGCATATATCTGGCTTCAGGGACTTGAAACCGGGTGATTATGTCGTGCATGAGAATCATGGCCTAGGAATCTATCGAGGAATGGAGAAGATAGAAGTCGACGGAGCCATGAAAGATTACCTGAAACTCGAATATTCGGGTGGAAGCAATCTCTATGTTCTCGCGACACAGCTCTCGTCAATCCAGAAGTATGGAAACGCTTCGGACAAGAAGCCGCGACTTAGTTCTTTGGGTTCTCTTGAATGGAAGAAGACTAAAGATAGGGTCAAGTCCGCGGTTGGAATTATTGCGAAAGAACTAGTGAATCTCTATGCACTTAGGCAGCAGGATAGCGGATTTGTATTTGAACCGGATACAGAATGGCAGAGAGAGTTTGAAGAGGCCTTCCCGTATGAAGAGACAGATGGTCAGCTCGATGCTATACGAGATGTAAAGAGAGATATGGAAAGTCCAAAGATTATGGATAGGTTAATCTGTGGAGATGTTGGCTTCGGAAAAACCGAGGTTGCTCTACGTGCGGCTTTTAAAGCCGTACAGGAGAATAAGCAGGTTTGCTATCTCGTTCCGACAACTATCCTCGCAGAGCAGCATTATAATACTTTCGTTCAGCGACTTAAGGACTTCCCTGTAAACGTTGTTCTCTTAAGCAGGTTTAGAACACCGGGTGAAATCAAGAAGGCGATTAAAAGATTAAAGGCCGGTGAAGCAGACATCGCAATTGGAACACACAGGCTTTTGTCGAAAGACGTCGAGTTCAGAGATTTGGGACTTCTCATCATCGATGAGGAGCAGCGATTTGGCGTAGGTCATAAAGAGAAAATCAAACAGTTGAAGAAGAATATCGATGTGCTTTCTATGTCGGCTACTCCTATCCCGAGAACTCTTCATATGAGTCTTACAGGAATTAGAGATATGAGCGTTCTCGATGAGCCGCCGAGAGACAGACAGCCAATTCAGACATTCGTCTTCGAGTATAATGATGAACTGATTCGCGAAGGTATCGCTAGAGAACTCTCGCGTGGTGGACAGGTATACTATGTAATTAATCAGATTAAGACGATTGCAGAAGTGGCAGACCATATTCAGTCGCTTGTCCCAGAAGCTACGGTTGCTTATGCTCATGGTAGGATGAATGAGAAAGAACTCGAGGATATCATGTATCAGTTCATCAATCATGAAATTGATGTTCTCGTTGCGACTACGATTATCGAAACTGGTATCGATATTACAAATGTAAATACTATCATTATTCATGACGCGGATAGGATGGGCCTTTCACAGCTCTATCAGCTCAGAGGTAGAGTTGGTCGAGGCAGCAGAACGGCGTATGCCTTTTTCCTGTATCGAAAGGATAAGATGCTGAAGGAAGATGCTGAGAAGAGGCTGTCCGCAATTAGAGAATTTACGGAGCTCGGTTCGGGCTTCAAAATCGCTATGCGAGATCTCGAAATTCGAGGTGCAGGAAATATGCTTGGTAAGGAACAGCATGGACATATGGCGGCAGTTGGATATGACCTCTACTGTAAAATGCTGAATGAGGCTGTTCTCGTCGAGAAAGGAGAAGCGGTCGAGAAGAAAGATTTCGATACGACAGTTGAAATCAATCTCGATTCATTCATTCCGAGAAGTTACATTCCGGATGAGGCTGAGAAACTTAATATCTATAAACGAATCGCGGATATTCAGAATGACGAGGAAAAAGAAGAAATGCTCGATGAGCTTCTCGATCGTTTTGGTGAGCCTACACTTCCGGTGAAGAATCTCTGTGAGGTTTCAGCGCTTCGCTCGCTCTGCCATAAAGCGTTTATCACAGAAATTAGAGAACGCGAGAACGGTATTCGAGTGAAGATGTACGAAGAAGCGGACATTGATATAAATGCTATACCGCTTATTCTGAAAAAGCTTTCCCCTTACGTTAGCTTCAATCCAGTAAAGGATGGACCAGAATTCTTCATTGATTCAAAAAGAGACTCTAGAATAAAGAAACTGGCGGCTATCGAACTCATGAGAAGTTTCGCAGAAACTGTTATTGAGATGGGGGTAACTTCTGTTGAATAAGTCTCTAAATAACGATATAATTGATATTAACTTTTTATAAATTGCTAGGAGGCATCATGAACAGAAAAAAAGCGCTTGCGCTCGTACTTATGTTAGGAATTTGTGCACCTTCATTGACAGGATGCGCTGTAACTGATGGTATTTCACTCGTCAGAATAAATGGTGGTAAAGATAAGATCTCATACGGATATGGAAAGTTTGCTGCAAAGACTACACAGGCTCTTTATGATTTGACATATTCTACTTACATGGGAGAAGGAATGTGGCAGTCAGATCCATCTGGAACTGGAAAGACAATGGAAGAGAGTGTAAAAGAGAATGTGATGAATTCTCTTGAGGAACAGTATATTCTCGTATCTAATGCTTCAAAATATAAAGTTAAACTTACAAAGGCTGAGAAGAAGAAAATTGATAAAGCTGCTGATAAGTTTATGAAAGCAAACTCAAAGAAGGCTCTGAAGACACTTGGTGCAAAAGAAGACTATGTAAAGAAGTATCTTACAGATCAGGCCATAAGTGAGAAGGTAAGAACTAAGATTGAGGAAAAAGCAGATACAACAGTTACAGATGCTGAAGCAAACCAGAAGAAGCTTTCTGTTGTGTTCTTCAATACAATTACAAAGACAGATAAAAATGGAAAGTCTGTGGTTGTAACAGATAAAGAAAAAGCTGAGATGAAGACAAAGGCTGAAGCTATTGCGGCAGCAGCTGACTTCGATGCTGAGGCAAAGAATCAGGGCGTAGAACCTGGTACACTTACATATGGAAAGACAGTGCTTGATACAGCAAAAAGCGCTGGCTCTACATCGGATTCAAACAATACACAGATTCCTTATGATGTTTTGAAGAAAGCTGATAAACTTACAGATGGTCAGAACACAGGACTTATTGATTTGGATCAGGGTTACTTTGTAATCAAGATGGTTTCTACTAGTGATAAGGAATCTACAGAAACGGCAAAGGCTCAGCTTATCGAAACAAAGAAGACAAATTACTTCCAGTCTGTAGTAGACAAGATTAAAGCAAAGACTGCATGGAACGTAAATGAGTTCCTCTGGAAGAGAGTTAGATTCATCGATGAGTTCAAAAGCGGAGTAAAGTCGAAATAAAAGCTTTTTCCGAAAAGACTGACAATAAATAGTTTATTGTTTAGATGCTTTACAGATTTAAAGAATGCTAGTATAATAACTCCCGCTATTGTTTTTTGAAATTATAAGGAGTGTCATGGAACAGTACGTTATTAAAGGCGGCACACCACTCAAAGGTGAAGTTGAGATTGGTGGAGCTAAGAACGCAGCTCTTCCTATTTTGGCAGCAGCAATTATGACTGAAGATACAGTCAGAATTTCTAATGTGCCAGATGTAAGAGATACAAATGTGCTTCTTGGTGCTATCCAGGATATCGGTGCGACTGTCGTAAGAGAAGATAAAAATACTGTTGTAATCACAGGAGCTGGTGTACACACATACAGCGTTGATTATGACTACATAAATAAAATCAGAGCATCATACTATCTTTTGGGCTCAATGCTTGGAAGATTCAAGAAGGCTGAAGTAGCTCTTCCTGGAGGTTGTGATATTGGATCTCGTCCTATCGACCTTCATATTAAGGGGTTCAAAGCGCTTGGTGCTGATGTAGATATTAGCTATGGTCTTATTTCTGCTAAAGCAGATAGACTCGTAGGAAATCATATATATCTCGATAAAGTTTCTGTTGGTGCTACCATCAATATTTTGATGGCATCTGTTCTCGCTGAAGGAAAGACAGTTATCGACAATGCGGCTAGGGAACCACATGTCGTTGACATTGCGAACTTCCTCAACAGCATGGGAGCTGATATCAGAGGTGCAGGTACTGAATCAATCCGTGTAAATGGAGTTTCTAGACTTCATGGAACTGATTATTCTGTAATTCCAGATCAGATTGAAGCTGGAACATTCCTCATGGCAGCAGCTGCTACAGGTGGAGATGTTACAGTAAAGAATGTAATCCCTAAGCATCTCGAGGCTACTACATCAAAGCTTCTTGAGACAGGATGTAAGGTGGTTGAGTTTGATGATGCGGTTAGAGTAATTGCTGCTGATTCACTTACAGCTACATCTGTAACTACACTTCCGTATCCAGGTTTTCCAACGGATATGCAGCCACAGATGGCAGTTGTACTTGCGCTTTCAAATGGTGTTAGTACAGTTACAGAAAGCATCTTCGAGAGCAGATTTAAATATGTCGACGAACTCGCTAGAATGGGAGCAACTATTCAGGTAGAAGGAAATGTTGCAATCATTAAGGGCGTAGAGAGATATACTGGGGCAAGGGTTCAGGCTCCAGATTTAAGAGCGGGAGCTGCACTTGTTATCGCAGGTCTTGCGGCAGATGGAATAACAGTTGTGGATGATATTCACTATATCCAGAGAGGATACGAATTATTCCATGAGAAACTTCAGGGACTTGGGGCAAAGATTGAGAAGACTTCTACAGACAAAGAAATCCAGAAGTTTATATTAAAGGTTTCATAAAAATACTATATAAAGGGGACAAAGGGTTATGAAAGAGATTTTGTTGAAAGACGTTGAAGCTGGAATGATTACAGCTGAAGCGGTTACTACTAAGAGTGGGCAGAAATTGGCTGACAAGGACACTGTCCTTTCAAAGCAGCTTATTGCGCGATTCACTTTTTACCATATTCAGTCGGTAAAGATTAATGAACCGGTTGAAGAAATAGAAGAAGATGTAAATCAGGCCGAGACAGTATCTGGGCCTGATTTTGTTGTTTCTATCGTAGAAGATGATTATAGGGAAAAAGCGATAGAAGGAACACCTGTAAGAGAAGTTTCTTTTTTTGAAGAGCATGCTTCATTTAAGCAGAAACTTGCGCAGACTCCAGAGTACAGAGAGTTCCAGCTTTCTTATGCTCTTTGCTTAGAAGATTTGAAGAAGAACTTCGAGAAGATCAAGAAGGGTGAGTTCGATATTGAGAAACAGCCGATTTTGGAACATTCTAAAGGAATCAGTAAGTATAGAACTCCACTTGAACTCTTCAATATGATTCGTTGTATGCAGTTCTCAGAGGATAGTATTTATTCTCATTCGTTAAATGTTGCGCTTGAGGCATCTGTTCTCGGAAAGTGGTTGAAATTCGACGCGCAGACAATATATCGTCTTACGTCTGCAGCATTGGTTCATGATATCGGAAAAACTGTAGTTCCTCCTGAAATCTTGAACAAAAAGGATAAGCTTTCTGAGATAGAATTCGAGGAAATCAAAAAGCACACTATCTACGGAAATAAGATACTGAAAGACGCCGGATATGATATCTGCTACAGAAATGCAGCGCTTCAGCATCATGAGAGGAATGATGGTTCCGGATATCCTCGAGCCCTTACAGGAGATGAGATTGATGACTTTGCAGCGATTGTTGCGCTTGTAGATGTGTATGATGCGATGACATCACCTCGTCCACAGAGAAGACCACTTTCAACATTTGAAGTAATCGAAGAGTTTGAGAAGATTGGTTTTGAGAAGTACAACACAAAATACTTACTTACATTCCTTTCACATCTTGCGGGAATGCATCATAATGCTATGGTTATGCTGGATGATGGAACGGTTGGACGCGTGGTTTATATTAACCAGTCTAAACTTTCTAGACCAATTGTTGAGAATAACAATGGAACAATTATCGATTTGTCTCGCGAGAAGGACAGAAAGATTATCAAGTGTTTATAAGAACAATAAAGCGGCGCTCTACCTAAGCGGTAGTGGCGCTGTTTTTTCGATAAAGGTAATTATAAACAAGAGTTTATGAAATAGTTACAAGAAATTCCTTGACTTAATGCTGTTTCGAGTATATCCTTGTTTATGCAAAACTAATAGAAGATTGAAAATTCCATATATACTTATAATTTCTCTTATTAAGAGTGGTGGAGACTAAGAGGATCAGAGAAGCCACGACAACCTCCGGACGTAATGTGCGGAAGGTGCCAACCTTAAGCGAGTAATCGAACAATAAGGGAATTCTTAATCTTTAATTCTGATCCGCCTATTCTAGGTGGATTTTTCTATTTTTAGGAGGTACCACAATGGAAAAAAGACTTTTTACTTCAGAGTCTGTTACTGAGGGACATCCAGACAAGGTTTGTGATGCTGTCAGTGACGCGATTCTTGATGCTTGTATGGAGCAGGATCCACTTAGCCGTGTAGCTTGCGAAACAACTGCTTGTACAGGTTTTATTCTCGTGACAGGTGAGATTACTACAAAGGCAGTTCTCGATATTCCTGCAATCGTTCGTAAGACTGTAAATGAAATTGGATACAATGACGCGAAGACTGGTTTCGATGGAAACACATGTGCAGTTATGGTTGCACTTGATCAGCAGTCTGCTGATATCGCGCAGGGTGTAGACAAGGCGCTTGAAGCTAGAGAGGGCTCTCTTAAGGATGAACTCGATACTGGTGCTGGTGATCAGGGTATGATGTTCGGCTATGCTACAAATGAAACAGAAGATTTCATGCCATATCCAATCGATCTCGCTCACAAGCTTTCAAAGAGACTTGCTGATGTGAGAAAGGACGGTACACTTCCATATCTTCGTCCAGATGGTAAAACACAGGTTTCTGTAGAGTACGATAATGATGGTAAGCCATGTAGACTTGAAGCAGTAGTTCTTTCAACTCAGCATGATGAGGATGTGACACAGGAGCAGATTCATGCAGATATCAAGAAGTATGTATTTGAACCAATCCTTCCAAAGGAACTCATTGATGAGAAGACTAAGTTCTTCATCAATCCAACAGGAAGATTTGTAATTGGTGGACCTCACGGCGATGCTGGTCTTACTGGCCGAAAGATCATCGTAGATACTTACGGCGGAATGGCACGTCACGGTGGCGGAGCTTTTTCTGGTAAGGACTGCACAAAGGTTGACAGATCAGCTGCATATGCGGCTCGTTATGTAGCAAAGAACCTCGTAGCTGCTGGTCTCGCTTCAAAGTGTGAGATTCAGCTTTCATACGCTATCGGTGTTGCAGAACCTACATCTATCAACGTAGACACATTCGAGACAGGTAAGCTTTCGGATGAAGAACTTGTAAAGATTGTTCGTGAGAACTTCGATCTCCGTCCGGCAGGTATTATCAAGATGCTTGACCTTCGTCGCCCAATCTATAGACCTACAGCTGCATACGGACACTTCGGACGTCATGATTTGAACCTTCCGTGGGAAGCAACTGATAAGGTTGATGTTCTGAAAAAGTATCTCTAATCAACACTGGTAAAGAGATGAGATTTGCATAAATATTAAGGCAAATTTATAAATACAGACTTAGAACTATTTAATAAACAAGTCACAATTTCGAGTTTTCGAGAGCGTGACTTGTTTATTTTTGCGTGTTTTTTGAGGATGAAGTTTATATTTTCTTATTGAAATTTATCTTTATAAATTTTAGTCGTTTACACAAAGGCACGAAGTGATATAATAAATTTATAATATTATAGCCTTATGTAAGATTAGGGGAGGATACAGCTTTGAAATTGAAGACTAGGCTGGCTATTTCTTTTCTAATAATTCTTATTGTACCGAGTATACTCGCGTGTGCTGCTTTCTTTGGGGCGAAGCGAGTGGTTAATGGCTCGGAGAGTTTTACCCTTGAAAGTGAATATACATATTTTATGAATTCGCTTCATCTGCTCAGTCTGTATTCATCTAAGGCTTGCGTCTCTGTCGAAGACTGGATAGGTGATAACGAGGGAAAGGACCCAAGCAATAAGTCGACAAAAGAGATAGACACACTTCTTAAAGAAAACTATTCCTATCTGATTCTCAGAAGAGGGGATGAGGTCATTTATAACGGAGACCAGAAGAAACTCGACTCTGTCAGGGCCGACAATCTTCCAAAGTATGGAACGAATAATAACACAATGAACGTTATTATTTATACATCTGAGAATAAGCCGATTCTATTGAAACAATATGATTTTAAGTTTCAAAATGGCGACAAGGGTTCGTTTTTCGTAGTAACATCTGCAAACTCTATTCTTCCGGAAACTAAGAGAATAGCAGCGGATTTCGTTATTTCAGCTATTGTTGTACTTTTGCTTACTGCTGTAATTATGGTCCTTTGGAATTACAGAGGAGTTGTGCCTAGGATAGAGAAGCTCTCAGAAGCAGCAAACGAAATAAAGAAGGGTAATCTGGAAGTCCCTATTGATGCGGATGGAAATGATGAGATTACGGAACTTTTTGTAGCTTTTGAAGAGATGAGAGATCGACTCAAAGAGAACGCAGAAGAAAAGATGCGTAATGAGGAGGAACAGAGACAGCTTATAAGCAATATTGTTCATGACTTAAAGACTCCTATTACGGCGATAAAGGGATATGCAGAGGGAATATTAGACGGAGTGGCAGCGTCTCCGGAGAAGAGAGATTCGTACATCAGAACTATAGTTCATAAATCGAATGATATGAATTCTCTTATAAACGAATTGTCGCTGTATACAAAAATTGACACGAACAGAATTCCGTATAACTTCGCCATGATTCCTGTGAATTCGTACTTTGGAAAGAGTGCGGAAGGGATAGGAATGGATCTTCGTAATCAGAAGATAGAATTTAACTATCAGTCAGATGTAGAGGATTCGGTGAAGGTAATTGCTGATCCGCAGCAGTTGGAAAGAGTAATCCATAACATCATCTCTAACAGTGTTAAATATATGGGCAGCAAGACTGAAGAAGACCCAGGTTCAATTGAAATGAGAGTCCAGGATGTGGGTGATTCAGTCCAAGTCGAAATTAGAGATAATGGAATCGGTATATCCGAGAAGGATTTGCCGCATATATTTGACCGACTGTTTCGAGCTGACGCATCTAGAAATTCTCAGACAGGTGGTTCCGGTATCGGACTATCTATCGTAAAGAAGATTATAGATGATCATGGCGGAAACATTTGGGCTACTAGCACAGAGGGGGCGGGTACGACTATGTACTTCATGCTCAGGAAGAAGATGGAGGAGAAAAATGTCAAAAATATTGATAGTCGAAGACGAAGAAGCTATAGCTAATCTTGAGAAGGATTATCTCGAATTAAGCGGTTTTGAGGTTCTCGTTAAATCAACAGGCGACGAAGGACTTAAAGCAGCATTGAATGATGAGTATGATATGCTCATACTTGATTTGATGCTTCCAGGAACTGATGGATTCACAATTTGTGAGAGGGTTAGAGAAATAAAGGATATTCCAATCCTTCTTGTTTCTGCAAAGAAAGAAGACATTGATAAGATCAGAGGCCTTGGACTCGGCGCTGATGACTATATCACAAAGCCTTTCTCACCAAGTGAACT
>DAISYI010000010.1:14640-16140 GCA_036825385.1 Lachnospiraceae bacterium
AGTAAAGGCTCACCTCGCTCGTTTCGAGCGACTTACTACTGCTCCAAGTATCAATAATGAAATTCTTAATATTAGAGGACTTCGTATTGATAAGACAGCAAGACGTGTATGGGTAAATGGCTCAGAGAAACAGCTTACAACAAAGGAATTTGAGCTTCTCGTATTCCTTGCTGAGAATCCAAACCATGTATTCTCGAAGGAAGAACTCTTCCGCGCAATCTGGAACATGGAATCAATCGGTGATATTGCAACTGTAACAGTTCATATCAAGAAGATTCGTGAGAAGATTGAAACTGAGAAGGCAAATCCACAGTACATTGAAACAATCTGGGGCGTAGGTTACAGATTCAAAATTTAATTGCTGATTGACCAGCTAGAAATGGGGTTTATATGGATTGTCCTGATATAATTTACGAAGATGATTCACTTTATGTAATATATAAACCAGCTGGTATGGCTGTCGAGACGAAGAATGTACTCGAAACAGATATGGTAAATTACCTTAGGAACTATAGGAGTTCTAAGGGAGAAGACTCATATGTTGGAGTTATAAACAGACTCGACCAGCCTGTTGAAGGTATAATGCTATGTGCTAAAACAAAGAAAGCGGCTGAAATTATGAGTCGCGAGCTCATAGATCATGATATCAAAAAATCATATTATGCTGTCGTAGAACGAGAGGATATCCCAACTACGGACGTATTAGAAGATTATATGGTAAAGGACTCCAGAGCATCTAAGGCTATGATCGTAAAAGAGAATTATCCTAGAGCAAAAAAAGCAGTTTTATCATATAAAGTGGCAGATGTACTTGACAATATGAAGCTACTTGATATAGAACTAAAGACTGGACGTTTTCATCAAATACGTTGTCAGTTGGCTGGTAGAGCTATGCCTATCGTCGGTGACAGAAAATATGGTGGTACATATACAGGAAGACCATTAAGTCTCTGTGCTTATCGTCTAGAGTTTAAGCACCCGATTTCAAAGGAGCATTGCAAGTTTGAAATCAAGCCAAGAGGTGAGGACTTCCTAGAATTCTCTTCATTAAGAGAATAATAAGTTTTAAAGGAGTAATAACAAAAAATGGCAGAAGACAAAAAATTGGTAGAGCAGATCACACCAATGGATCAGGATTTCGCGCAGTGGTATACTGACGTCGTAAGAAAAGCTGAACTTATGGAATATTCATCCATCAAAGGATTTATGATCTATAAGCCCAATGGTTACGCTATCTGGGAGAACATTCAGAAGAACTTAGACGCAATCTTTAAGGAGAATGATGTAGAGAACGTATACATGCCGATGCTCATCCCCGAGAGTCTTCTGGACAGGGAGAAAGATCATGTAGAAGGTTTTGCCCCTGAAGTTGCTTGGGTTACACAGGGTGGTCTTAATGAACTTCCTGAAAGACTTTGTGTAAGACCTACATCAGAGACACTTTTCTGTGACCTTTATAAAAATATCATCCACTAATACCGCGATCTGCCTAAGATCTAC
>DAISYI010000010.1:16150-24284 GCA_036825385.1 Lachnospiraceae bacterium
AGAATTCCTGTGGCAGGAAAGCCATACTGCACATGCTACTGCAGAAGAGGCTGAGGAAAGAACAATTAAGATGCTTAACATCTACGCTGATTTCTGTGAGAATTACCTCGCAATCCCAATGGTAAAGGGACAGAAGACAGACAAAGAAAAATTTGCAGGTGCTGAGTCTACATACACAATTGAGGCTCTTATGCATGATGGAAAAGCTCTTCAGTCTGGTACAAGTCATAACTTCGGTGATGGTTTCGCTAAGGCATTTGGAATTCAGTACACAGACAAGAACAATAAGCTCCAGTATGTTCATCAGACATCATGGGGTGTTTCGACAAGACTTCTTGGTGCTATCGTAATGGTTCATGGAGATGATTCTGGACTCGTTCTTCCACCAAGAATTGCACCAACACAGGTTATGGTAGTTCCAATTCAGCAGAAGAAGGCTGGAATCCTCGAGAAGGCGGAAGAGATTCGTGAGACTCTTAAAGCGGCAGGAATCCGTACTAAGCTTGATGCTACTGATAAGAGCCCAGGATACAAGTTCGCTGAGGCAGAAATCAAGGGTATTCCACTTCGTGTTGAAATTGGACCTAGAGATCTCGAGAATGGCAAGTGCGTAATCGTCCGCCGTGATAACAGAGAGAAGACTGTTTGTGATATTGCAGATGTAGTTGCTACTGCAAACAAGATTATGAACGATATGCACAATGAAATGCTTGAAAGAGCAAAGGCTCATCTCGCATCTCATATTACAGACGCTAAGACATATGATGAATTCAAAGATGCTGTAGAGAACAAGCCAGGATTTATCAGAGCTATGTGGTGCGGAAACGTAGAATGTGAAGAGAAGATCAAAGCAGATACTACTGCAACAAGCCGTTGTATGCCTTTTGAACAGGAACAGATTTCTGATGTTTGTGTATGTTGTGGTAAGCCTGCAAAGAAACTTGTTTTCTGGGGAAAAGCTTACTAATGAATATACAGTTACCTTTAGATGTAAAAAACATTATAGAGATATTGGAAGAGAACGGACACGCTGCCTACATTGTAGGCGGCTGTGTCCGTGACTTTATTTTAGGGTATAAACCCAAAGATTGGGACATAACTACGTCTGCCAAACCAGAAGAAGTAAAGAAGCTTTTTAAGAGAACCATTGATACTGGAATCGAACACGGTACAGTAACGATTATGATTGGCGATAACGGTTATGAAGTTACTACATTTAGACTCGATGGCGATTATCTCGATGGTAGACATCCTGAGAACGTTGAGTTTACGAATGACCTTTCTGAAGACTTGAGACGTCGTGATTTTACAATCAATGCGATGGCGTATAACGAAAGCGAAGGTCTCATCGATTTGTATGGCGGTATTGAGGATTTACATAATCGTATAATTCGCTGTGTAGGTGAACCAGAGGAACGTTTTTCAGAGGATGCCCTCAGAATGATGCGTGCGGTTCGTTTTGCGGCAAGGTTTGGCTTTGAAATTGAACCTGAGACTTATGGAGCAATCTTCGGATTGGCGCCTACACTTGCTAAGGTTAGCGCTGAAAGGATTCGAGAGGAGTTTATGAAGATAATTTGCTCTCGTCACCCAGAGAAGATGCACGACCTCTACAAGCTTGGTTTAACACGTGTCTTCCTCCCTGAATGGGATGCGATGGAGAAGACAGAGCAGAACACTCCACACCATCTCTACAAGGTGGGGCATCATACAATCGAGGTAATAAAGCATCTCAATGCTTCTAGTGATGCGCATGTACTTGCAGCATTCCTTCATGATGTCGGAAAACCAATGTGCAAGACGACTGACGAGAATGGAAGAGACCACTTCAAAGGTCATGCAGAAATCGGCGTACAGATGGCCGTAGATATCATGCGTAGACTCAAGTTTGACAATAAGACTATTAAGTATGTTGGTACGCTCGTAAGGTATCATGATGCGAGACCTGGAAATAATCCATACGAGGTGCGACGCCTTATGTCGATTGTCGGAAAAAGCGAGACGCGCGACCTTATTGAACTCAGCCGAGCTGACCTGGATGGTCAGAATCAGAACTACCTCATGCTTGAGAAGAGGGATACTCTGAATGATTTTGAAGTATATTATGAAGAGGCGGTTGAGTCTGGATTTGCTGTATCATTAGGAGAACTTGAGATTAAAGGCTCCGATTTAATTGAGCTCGGCGTTGAACCGGGACCTAAGATGGGTGAAATCTTAAAGACTTGTCTCGATGAAGTACTTAAGTATCCGCTTATGAATACAAAAGGTGATTTGGAACGTATTGCGTTAGATATTATAAACGGTAGATATAGAGGGTAGTTTATGAGTAGAAAGTTTTATGTGAAGAAAGTGCTGTGTCTTCTAATGTCGCTTTTGCTTATAACTGCTTTAGGTGGATGTAAGAAAGACACAGGATACGATGTGGGTAAAAAGGCTCCAGCTGAATCCCATAAGATAGAAAAAAAGAAGAAGCAGAATCTCTATCTTATTCGTGAGATGAACATGAATGAGGAGATGATAACGCTAGAGTCTCTTCAGGGTACAGAATCGGTTGTGAGATATCCATATTCGCTAAGTACCAAGTTTAAAAACAGATTTGGAGAAATTGCGAGCTGGCAGTCTTTTTACCCGGGGCGTGTTGTAACAATCGGTGAAAGACAGTCAAATAATGCATTGAGCTCAGTGACTCTGGCGGATGACGTTTGGGAAAAAGAGGATGTGAAGAATTACACGCTGGATGTGGAAAATGGAATTATCAAGCTTGGTAACACAAATTACAAGATGGATGATAGCACACCAGTTTTTTCCAATAATGAAGCGGCTTCCTATATGCAGATTGGGAAAGAGGATGTGCTGCGAATCGTTGGAAAGGGGAAGGAAGTTATAAGTGTTTCGATTACTACGGGACATGGCACTATAAAGCTCTTAAATACTTCTCTATTCCGCAATAGCATGATGAGCGTGGGTACAACCATCTTTACGAGCATCAGCGAAGAGGGAATGGAAATAGACGTTCCTGAGGGTAAGTACCCTGTTACAGTGGCTAATGACGGCTATGGTGGTACAAAAGAGGTTGAAGTAAAGCGTGGCGAGACTACTGTGGTCGATTTGAATGAGCTTAAGGGAGAGGGGCCTAAGACTTGCGAACTTAAATTTAGAGTCGCAGTAGAAGGCGCAAAGATCTATCTGGATGGCGAAGAAATGCAGGCTGATACAACTATTTCAGTCAAGTATGGAAAGCACAAGCTCACAGTTATGGCGGAAGGCTATCAGACTTGGACGAAGACTTTATATGTAAACTCACCAAGTGCTGAGATTATCCTGGATCTCTCGGATGAGAATAGTAATAATTCGAATTCAAATAGTAACTCAAATAGTAACTCGAATAGTAATTCGAATAGCAATTCAAACAGCTCGAATAATAATTCAAGCAGTGAATCGAATAATAGCTCGAGTTCGTCGTCGAATAAATCGAACAATAATGGCTTTAATTACGGCGGAAGTTCAGACAATAATTCAAGTAATGTACGCAGTATTACTGATAAAGATTACTTACAGACGATGCAGGATGCGCTTAGCACGCTTCTGAAAAACGACTAAAAGTCAATTTGTATGCAAAAATCAATGATAATATGTAACAAAAATGAGGGTTTAAATTTGTGACATATTGTCAAAACAGCGTAGAATAGCGGTTTTTTCGGCGTTTTTCTTGACAAAGCATTTGAAAACATTTATAAGTAAATACAGATTGTTCCCGACGTTTAGCGGTTTACAGTATGTTGTCGGGATAGAATACAATTTCCAGAGGAGGAAAGAAAAATGAATAAGACAGATTTAGTTTCAGCAATCGCTGCAAAGGCAGAACTTTCAAAGAAGGACGCAGAAGCAGCACTCAAGGCATTTACAGACGTTGTAGCTGAAGAGCTTGTAAAGGGTGAGAAGATCCAGCTCGTTGGTTTCGGTACATTCGAAGTTGTTGAAAGAGCAGCTCGTACAGGTAGAAACCCACAGACAAAACAGGAAATCACAATCCCTGCTTCTAAGGCTCCTAAGTTCAAGGCTGGTAAGGCTCTTAAGGATATCGTAAACAAATAATCCTTAACATTTAGGAATATCAAGAGAGGTTCAAGACGATTTGTTTTGAGCCTCTTTTTTATCAAGAGAGAGTTTTTTTATGCGATTAGACAAATTTTTAAAATTATCACGTATAATAAAGAGAAGAACAGTTGCCAATGAGGCATGTTCTGCAGGTCGTATCAAGGTAAACGATAAGGTTGCCAAACCATCAGCAAATGTTAAGGCTGGTGACATCATTGAGATTGAATTTGGAAACAAGACGGTAAAGGCAGAAGTAGTTTCGACACCTGAGATAGTAAAAAAGGAAGATGCGGAGAAGATGTTCCGCTATTTGTAAGCTATGGCAAAGAATAAAGGTAAGAAACAAAAGAATATTAAGCAGAAATTCTATAAAGCGATTATCGTTATGTTTATAGGGACTGTTATCGCCATTCAGATGGGTCGAACATACAGAACTTATAAGGAGAAGCAGGCTAAGCTTCGCGAAGAGACTATTGAAAGAGACAGACTCCTAAAGAAACAGGAAGAGCTGATTAGATATGAAGAGTATACGAAGACGGATGAGTATACTGAGATTACCGCTGAGGAGAAACTCGGCATGGTAAAGGATAACTGGATTATATTTAAAGAGAAGAAATAAAGTTGAAGCATTAGTGTGCTTCGACTTTTCTTGCTTTTTTATAAACAATAAACGAGGACGGAATGGATAGGATTGAATCTAAAGTATTAAACTTCATAAATGATTCAATTGGCCTTAAGAGAGGTTCTACAGTGCTTGTGGGCGTCTCTGGAGGGCCTGATTCTGTTGCGCTCTTTAGAATTATGTATAACCTGAAGTCGGCGCTTGGAATCGACTTGCATGTGGTTCATGTAGAGCACGGTATTCGCGGTGAAGACAGCATGCGAGACGCGGAATTTACCGCGAATCTGGTTGAGGAATTCCATGTACCGTACTCTGTTGTGCACGTAGATGTTCCTGCTTTTTCCAAAGAGATGGGGATGTCTGAGGAGGAAGCTGCACGTGTGCTTCGCTATAGGGCGTTTCGAGAGGAAAAAGCAAAACTCGCGACGTGCGATCGAGAGGTGTTTATTGCGGTCGCACATCACAAGGAGGATAGTGTAGAGACGCTTCTGCTTCAGCTGGTACGAGGGAGCGGTTTAAAGGGCATCACAGGGCTTAAAGCGGTTAGGGACGATGTGATTAGGCCGCTGCTTCCGCTTGCGAAGGAAGAACTGTTAGAGTATCTTAAGCGCATAGGGCAGGATTACTGTGTGGACAAGACGAATTTCGATGATGATATATCGAGAAATAGGATTCGTCATGATGTTCTTCCTGTTTTGAAGGAGATTAATTTAAAGGCGATGGATCACATCCTCCATTCGGGGCAAATCGTGCTAGAGGCGGAGGAGTATATTTCGAAGCAGGCGATTTGTTGGCTCGAGAATAATGAGAGCGAGGAAGGGGTAGATACGAAGGCTTTTTCCGAGCTCGAAAGTGTGCTTAAGAAGCAGGTTGTGCTCGAGTACTTGCGAAAGACTGAGACGCATGCGAAGGATATTTCTGCGAAGCAGATTGAAGCAGTTGTTTCTCTGATGGGCGGTCCGAACGGAAAAAGCGTGGATCTCTCAGGGGGCTTAGTTGCCAGAAAGCAAAATGACAGGTTGAAAGTGTTGCAAAGTGGCACAGAGGCTGAAAGAAGCGAGCTTTTCGATGTGGAAATTCCTGAGCTTTCAGATGGTGAAACTAAAACTATTGATGTGGCGGAATATAGGGTAGAGATGGAAGTTTTTTCCGATTGGAAAAACCGCGAAAAACCGGAAATGCCATATACTAAATGGTTTGACTATGATAAAATAAAATCTAATCTTCACTTGAGAAACAGGGCGGAGGGCGACTTTGTAACGATTGACAAAGAAGGCCATACGCAGAAACTCAGACGGTTTTTTATAAATGAGAAGGTTCCGCAAGATGAGCGGGATGAGAGCCTCCTATTAGCTAGAGATTCGGAGGTTATCTGGATCGTCGGAAGACGAGTTGGAGCTGGATTCGAAGTGACGGATAATACAAAACGTACCATAGAAATAATTGTTAGGAGAGAAAGAAATGAGTGAGAAAGTTCGAGTTATGTTGCCTGAAGAGGAACTGGACAAGAGGATTAAAGAACTCGGAGAAGTGATTAGTAGAGATTACGAAGGAAAAACGGTGTATCTGGTTTGTATTCTTAAGGGCGCGGCGGTATTCGCTATGGAGCTTGCAAAGAGAATTACAGTACCGTGTGTAATAGATTTCATGGCCACATCAAGCTACGGATCAGGAACGGTATCAAGCGGTGTAGTAAAGGTTACAAAAGAGCTTGATATGGATCCTAAGGGAAGAGACGTACTTGTTGTTGAGGATATTATTGATAGCGGAAATACTCTTAGCTTTCTTCAGGAGTATTTCAAAGAAAAAGGTGCAAACTCTGTAAAGCTTTGTACTATGCTTGATAAGCCGGACAGAAGAGAAGTAGACGTAAATGTTGATTACACAGGTTTTTCAATCCCTGATGAGTTCGTAGTTGGTTATGGACTCGACTATGATCAGAGATACAGAAACCTGCCATACATCGGGGTAATGGAACTCGACTAAGGTGGATGCTTTGAAAAAACAAAAAGGGTTAGGCATTTATCTGTTGATTGTCGCTATCGTTGTCGTAATGTGGTTTCTATCAACAGCGAAGCAGACGTCGAATTGTAGTTTCGCAACGTTTAAGGATGCAGTAAACAACAAATCAATCCGTAACGCGAAGATCATTCAGAACACACAGGTTCCTAGCGGGTCTGTAGAGTTCGAGCTTAAGGGAAAAAGCGACGGCACTACAAATGTGATTTATCTCACAGATGTTAATGAGGCCGAGAAGCTTATGCGTAAGGCGGATGTGTCATATACTGTTCAGGATATGCCGAAGGACAGTTGGATGCAGACATTGTTGCCGATGATTATTATCGTGGCTATTATGTTTGTTCTGCTTATGGCTATCATCAATGGACAGAATCTTGCGATGTCAGGTCAGGGTCAGTCTGGTGGCGGACGTATGTCTGACTTCGGGAAGAGTAGAGCTCAGCTTACGAATGCTGACAAGATGCAGGTTCGTTTTAAAGACGTGGCTGGTCTCAAAGAAGAGAAAGAAGAGTTGCAGGAAGTTGTTGAATTCCTGAGTGAACCAGAGAAGTTTACAAAGGTTGGCGCTAGAATTCCGAAGGGTATTCTCCTCGTAGGACCTCCTGGAACAGGTAAGACTCTCCTGGCGAAGGCTATCGCTGGAGAGGCTGGAGTACCATTCTTCAGTATTTCTGGTTCTGATTTCGTAGAAATGTTCGTCGGTGTCGGTGCTTCTAGAGTAAGAGACCTCTTCGCGGAGGCGAAGAAGAATGCGCCATGTATCGTGTTTATCGATGAGATTGATGCAGTTGCTAGAAAGCGTGGAGCTGGTCTCGGTGGAAGTCATGATGAAAGAGAGCAGACTCTTAATCAGATGCTCGTAGAGATGGATGGTTTCAGTGCTAATGAGGGCATCATCGTAATGGCTGCTACTAACCGAGTAGATATTCTGGATCCAGCTATTATGAGACCTGGTCGTTTCGATAGAAAGGTTGCTGTAAGAAGACCTGATATCGGAGAGCGTGAAGAGATTCTTAAAGTACACGCGGCAAATAAGCCGCTTGGCGATGATGTAGATTTGAACAGACTTGCTAGAACTACAGCTGGTTATACAGGTGCTGATCTTGAGAACCTTCTCAACGAAGCAGCTATCGAAGCAGCTAGAGATAGTAGAGCATACATTTCTAGAAAAGATATCGAAGATGCCTTTGTTAAGACGGGTATCGGTTCAGAGAAGAGAAGCCGTGTTATCTCGGAGAAAGAGAAGAAGATTACAGCTTATCACGAAAGTGGACATGCTATTCTCTTCCATCTCCTTCCGGATGTAGGACCTGTTTACTCTGTGTCTATTATCCCTACAGGTGTAGGAGCGGCAGGTTATACAATGCCTCTTCCTGATAGAGACCAGATGTTCAA
>DAISYI010000010.1:24307-32046 GCA_036825385.1 Lachnospiraceae bacterium
GTATCGCAGAAGAACTTATCATGGACGACATCACAACAGGCGCTTCAAATGATATTATGAAGGCTACAAAAGAAGCTCGTGACATGGTAATGAGATACGGAATGTCTAGAGTAGTTGGACCTATCAATTACGGTGCTAACGAAGATGAAGTCTTCCTCGGCAAAGATCTCGCACAGCAGAGACCATATGGTGAAGCTATTGCAGCTGAAATCGACCAGGAAGTAAAAGATATTATTGAAAACTGCTATGCAAAAGCAAAGAAGATACTTATGGAGAACGTAGATATCCTTCATGCATCAGCAAAACTCCTTATGGAGAAAGAGAAAATAACACGAGAAGAGTTCGAAGCACTCTTTGAAAATAAGTAGTTATGTTAAAACTGCACAAACATTGGTTAAAAATTAGTCGATGTTTGTGCAGACTTTTATTATAGCCAGTGGTATTATAATGGCTGTAAACCCCTAATACATATATTTTTACTACCCCCATAGTAAAAATACCTTCTCCTAAGGACAGCCACCGTTTGGCTGTTCTTTTTTTGCGTTTTAATGACGAGGAAAGTAACCACAGCCAGGAACATAATCGCGTTCACGCGAAATTATGTGCCTGGCTGTGGTTATTTGACGAGTATAACGACCGAACGACGAAGTCGTGAGGTGCGTTATACACCCGAAGGGTCATTAAAACGCAAAAAGAATGGAGTATAACGACCGAGAGACGAAGTCTCGAGGTGCGTTATACTCCATTCTTGGGTAGAAAATAGTTTTCGAAACGTGTAGAATATTTTTATAAGGTTAAATATCGAGGGATTAATGCATTATGAATAAAGAAGCTATTTTTAGCGATGGAACACCAAGCTACATACAGCCTTGGCAACCAACTGAAGACGGAAAGGTGACAATCTTTATCAGAGTATCTAGATATGATGATTGTGTACCCACACTACTTGCTGATTCTGGTGAAATCGCTATGCGTCTTGATAGAACTGAGGGAGATTTCTCTTTTTACAAGACGACTTACTATCTTACAGAAAATCGATTTGAGTACTGTTTTAAAATAGAGTGCGGTAACGAAATTGTCTACTACGATAGAGTAGGTTGTTGTGGTGCGCCTAGAAACGAGTACTTTTTCTCAATAACTCCAGGATTCTATGTGCCAGAATGGCTCCCTGGTGCGGTAATGTACCAGATTATGGTTGATCGTTTTTATAGCGGTGATGATGATAACGATGTACTTACAAACGAATACTCGTATGTAGGTCACTTCGTTTCCAAAGCCGAGAACTGGTATGAGTATCCAAAGAATCTTGATATCGGAAATTTCTATGGCGGAGATCTCGAGGGTGTCAGACAGAAGTTTGATTACCTGAAGAGTTTGGGTGTAGAAGTAATCTATTTCAATCCGCTTTTTGTATCACCATCAAATCATAAATATGATACACAGGATTATGAGCATATCGATCCACATCTTGCTGTAATCGTGAAAGATGAGGGAGAACTTCTCGCAGAGGGCGACCATGACAATTTCCATGCAACTAGATTTAAATGCAGAGTTGCAGATAAGAGAAATTTGGATGCTTCAAATGCTTTCTTTGCTGATTTCGTACGTGAGGCTCACGAGAGAGGTTTGAAGATTATTATCGATGGCGTCTTCAATCACTGTGGCTCTTTTAATAAATGGCTGGATAGAGAAAGAATCTATGAGAAGCAACCGGGATACGAAGATGGCGCGTATATATCAATAGACAGTCCTTATCACAACTACTTCCATTTCTATGACGAGAAGGCTTGGCCATATAATGGCTCATATGATGGCTGGTGGGGATATGATACTTTGCCAAAGCTTAATTATGAGAAATCAAATGAACTAAAAAAGAAGATCCTAAATGTTGCTAAACAGTGGGTTTCAGAGCCATATAATGTAGACGGTTGGAGACTTGATGTGGCTGCTGATCTCGGACATTCAGAGGAATATAATCATAAATTCTGGAAAGAGTTTAGAAAGACGGTTCGAAAAGCAAACCCTAATGCAGCAATTTTTGCAGAGCATTACGGGGATCCAAAAGCTTGGCTTCAGGGAGATGAGTGGGATACTATTATGAACTATGATGCGTTCATGGAACCGGTTACATTCTTCCTTACAGGAATGGAGAAGCATAGCGATGAATTCCATCCTGAGGCTTTGGGAAATGGTAAGCAGTTTGAGGAAACCATGAGATATAGAATGGCTGAACTTATGACACAGTCACTCTATACATCTATGAATCAGCTTTCGAACCATGATCATTCTAGATTCCTTACTAGAACAAATCATAAAGTTGGCCGAGTAGAAGACCTCGGAAGTAAAGCTGCGGAAGAAGATGTATCATATGCAGTAATGAGACAGGCGGTGGTCATGCTTATGACTTGGCCTGGTGCACCTACACTCTACTATGGAGACGAAGCAGGCCTCTGTGGATTCACGGATCCTGATAATAGAAGAAGCTATCCATGGGGTAGAGAAAACCGTCAGCTTATCGATTTTCATCGTGACATTATTCTGATTCATAAACGAAGTGAAACGCTGAAGAGAGGTTCTCTTATGTTCCTCGAGTGTCATGAGAACTTCGTAAGCTATGCGAGAATACTCGGGGATGAAGTATATGTAATAGCAGTAAATACAGCTGGTGATAATATTACAGTAGATATACCTGTTTGGAAGACAGGAATCTTGAATAATACTGAGATTAATCGTGTGGTTACTACGAATTCATTGGCGCACTCACTTATGCCTGGTAAGACAGAAGTAAAAGATGGAAAGATAACTATTCCAATTGCAGCAAACGGATCTGTTATATATAAGTGGAATAGACCCCTTGAAATGCAGTAACTAAGATGTTATAATAGCAAACTGTCGGTATGCAAATACCACGTGCTGGTGTGGCGGAATTGGCAGACGCGCGGGACTTAAAATCCCGTGGTGGCAACACCATGCGGGTTCGATCCCCGCCACCAGCATCCATAAAGCAATGAGCAACGTAAAAGAAAGCGATTCATGTAGCGAATTCATTCGCAATACATGAATCGCTTTCTTTTATTTTGCGAATGCAATGACGAAATAAATTCGCTTTAGCGAATTTATGAGTTCGCTGCTCATTGCTTTATGGATTACTTGGCGACAGCCATGGTGAAATAGACTTGCGTTAGCAAGTCTATGAATGCTTTTCTCGTAGCGTTATGAGTACCTTGCTTTAGCGAATCTATGAGTTCTACTCGTAGTCGTATGCATGAATGCGTTTCTCGTAGCGTTATGAGTTCGTTGCTCATTGTTTTATGGAATTTTGGCGATAGCCTTCTCTGACTAGCATGGTAAACCTCAAATTATTCCTAACCTAACTTGCTTTATACTACTGGAATAACTTTGCAAAACTAGATAAGTGAGAATTGTTCCAAAAGAAAGGAATAACGTGTTTAGGAATAACTTTTTAATCGAATTAGTATTAATAAGCATGAAATAGTTATTCCAATTTACGAGTTTAATGTGGTTTGGAATGATTTGGGGTGAGTCTAATTTAAAAAGTTATTCTGATTTACGAGTATGACAAAATTTGGAATAACTAGGTGAAATCAGGTTAGAAGAAGTTATTCTAAACTATGTCTAGATGACGAAATGGAATAACTCGATGGCATTAACTTGCCTTCTCAACATACTTCAAAAAACCAAAATAAACAAAAAATCCTAAAAAACTCTTGCAAATTCCCCTTCATGATGATAGGATACAAATAGTGAACGGAAACGTTACCGTAACGAGAAACACAAGCTTTCACGCAAAACGGTAAATACAAATATACAGATGAGGTTAAATAAAAAGGGAAAGATATGAAAAACGAAAGACGTAGTTCAGGAATTCTGATGCCTATATTCAGCTTACCAGGAAACTATGGTATCGGAGGCTTCTCAAAAGAAGCGTATGAGTTTGTGGATTTCCTAAAAGAATCAGGGCAGAAACTCTGGCAAATACTTCCTCTGGGACCAACGAGTTACGGTGATTCACCGTACCAGTCATTCTCCACATTCGCAGGAAATCCATATTTTATAGATTTGGATGCGCTCGTAGAAGAAAAACTTCTTACAAAAGATGAGTGCAAGAAGTACGAAGTGAAGAATAGCCAGAAGGAAATTCACTACGACAAACTCTATACGAAACGATTTGAAGTACTGAGAATTGCTTACTCACGTTTCGATGCGAACAAAGATAAGAACTTCAAAACCTTTGTAAATAGAAATAAAGACTGGCTTCCTGATTATGCACTCTTCATGGCTGTAAAGGGTACATTCGGGGATCAGGGATTGCCAGCTTGGGATAGAGATATCCGCGTTCGCGAACCGAAAGCGCTGGCGAAGTACCAGAAAGAACTTAAGGATGAAGTTCTCTTCTTTGAATTTCTTCAGTACGAGTTTGACAAGCAGTGGTTCGCTCTGAAAAAGTATGCAAACAAAAATGGTATAAAAATCATCGGTGACATTCCGATTTACGTATCAGCAGATAGCTCCGATGTATGGTCAAATCCAAAGCTCTTCGAACTTGATGAGGATATGAATCCGATAAACGTAGCAGGTTGTCCGCCAGATGATTTCGCTGTAAAAGGTCAGCTTTGGGGCAATCCGCTTTACGACTGGAAATACCATGAAGAAACAGGATTTGCATGGTGGGAAAAGAGAATTGAGAAATGCAGTGAGTGGTACGATATCATCAGAATCGATCACTTCAGAGGGTTCGATTCCTACTATTCGATAAAAGGTACTGCAGAAGATGCAGTGAAAGGAAAGTGGAGAAAAGGACCTGGATACAAGCTTTTCAAAGCACTTCAGGAAGAACTTGAGAAGAATGAAACAGGTATCATTGCAGAAGATCTCGGCTTCATTACAGATAGTGTACGTAGACTTGTAAAGAAGACTGGCTTCCCGAACATGAAAGTTCTGGAATTCGCATTTGGACCGAGCGAGGATGGGGAAACAAATGATTTCCTACCGTTTAACTACACACCAAACTGTATAGCATATACAGGAACACATGATAATTCGACAGTTAAAGGCTGGCTTGGTATTATAGACAAGAAGACAAGAAACTATGTGGCTGATTATTTGAACGTCGATCCAAAAAATGATGACGAGATAGTCGATGGCATGGTAAGGGCGGTTCTTTCGTCTCCGGCGGATTACGCTGTAATTCCACTTCAGGATTATCTCGGACTAGATGACTCTGCTAGAATCAACATTCCGTCTACACTTGGCGGCAACTGGATTTGGCGAGCATCAAAGAAGGACATAAGCAGGAAATTGGCAAAGCGCATAAATGCACTTACAAAGACTTATTCTAGATAACGTAGACAAAGGAAAGATATAAGAGGGAAAGATATGGAACAGAGAATTGAAGGGTTATTAAAGAAGAAATATGGTCATGGAATTGATAAAAGTACAGATATAGAACTTTTTGATATCCTCATGCATATGACAAAGGATGAGATGGAACATCATCCTGCCGTTCCGGGGGAAAAGAAGTTGTACTACATTTCTGCTGAATTCCTAATCGGAAAGCTTCTTTCAAACAACCTTATTAATCTCGGAATGTATGATGACGTGAAAAAGGTGCTTTTGGCACATGGTAAACACATCGAAGAAATCGAAGAACTTGAGCTTGAACCATCACTTGGAAATGGTGGACTTGGAAGACTCGCGGCATGCTTCCTCGATTCAATCGCTACGCTTAATCTTCCGGGAGATGGAATCGGACTCAACTACCACTATGGACTCTTTAGACAGATCTTCTCAAAGAATCTCCAGCAGGAAGTAAAGAATCCATGGATTACAAACGACGACTGGCTCATTAAGAGAGAAGGAGTAAGTTTCGAAGTACCGTTCAGAAGAGGAACAGTGAAATCAGTTATGTACGATATCGATGTTCCAGGTTATAAAGCTGGTACAATCAATAAACTTCACCTCTTCGACCTCGAAAGTGTAGATGACAAAATTGTAGGAGAGGATTCAATCGACTTCGACAAGAAGAACATCGAGAAGAACCTCACACTCTTCCTCTATCCAGATGACAGTGATAGAGATGGCCTCCTCCTTCGAATCTATCAGCAGTACTTTATGGTTTCAAATGGAGCACAGCTCATTCTTAAAGAGGTTAAGGAAAAAGGATACAATCTACATGAACTTGATAAGCATGTAGCTATTCAGATAAACGATACACACCCATCAATGGTTATTCCAGAGCTTATCAGACTCCTTCAGAACGAAGGCTTCAAGCTCGATGAAGCTATCGATGTAGTGACAAAGACATGTGCTTACACAAACCATACTATCCTCGCAGAAGCGCTTGAGAAGTGGCCTATGGACTATCTCGAAGAAGTAGTTCCACACCTCATCCCAATCTTCCGCGAGCTTGATAACAGAGTTAGAGAGAAGTTTACTGACAAGAGCGTTCGTATCATCGATGACGACCTTCGCGTACACATGGCACACATGGATATCCACTACGGACATTCAGTAAATGGTGTAGCTGCGCTTCATACACAGATTCTCGAAGATACAGAGCTTAATAACTTCTACAAGATTTATCCTGAGAAGTTTAATAATAAGACAAACGGTATTACATTCAGAAGATGGCTTGTCCACTGCAATCCACTTCTTACAGCAGAGATTAAGTCACTTATCGGCGATGACTTCCTGAAGAATGCAGACAGACTCGAAGACCTCGGAAAGTACGTGGATGATGATACAGTTCTGAAAAAGCTTGATGATATCAAACATGAGAATAAAGTTGCTCTTGCAAACTATTTCAAAGAGGTACAGAACGAAGTAATTAACCCAGACTCAATCTTCGATGTTCAGGTAAAGAGACTTCACGAATATAAGAGACAGCAGATGAATTGTCTCTACGCAATCTATAAGTATCTTGAGATTAAGAGTGGAAAGAAACCGAAGACACCTATTACTATGATTTTCGGTGCGAAAGCTGCTCCTGCATATGTGATTGCAAAAGATATCATCCATCTCATTCTTTGTCTTTCAGAGCTTACAAAGAATGACCCAGATGTAAGTCCATACTTCAGAGTGGTTATGGCTGAGAACTATAACGTAACTTACGCAGGAAAAATCATTCCAGCCGCAGAAATCTCAGAGCAGATTTCACTTGCATCAAAAGAAGCATCAGGAACATCAAACATGAAGTTCATGCTTAATGGTGCACTTACACTCGGAACAGAAGATGGAGCAAATGTCGAAATCAAAGATCTCGTAGGTGATGAGAACATTTACATCTTCGGCGAGAAGAAAGATAAGATTATCAAGCTCTATCAGGAAAATGGATACGATGCATCAGAGTTCTACAAGAAGAAGGATATTAAAAAACTTGTAGACTTCATCATAGGTGATGAGATTATGAAGGCAGGAGGAAAGAAAGAAAACCTCGAAAGACTTCATAAGGAACTTATTACAAAAGATTACTTCATGACACTTATCGACCTTGAGGATTATATCAGGGTAAAGGATGAAGCATTTGCCGCTTATGAAGATCGTGACAGATGGGTAAGGATGATGCTCGTTAATATCGCCAAGGCGGGATTCTTCTCAAGCGACAGAACTATAGCTCAGTACAATACTGACATTTGGAAACTTCGTTAATAATATTTTACTAACCCCCTAAATATTATTGAATAGATAGGATATTTACAAGAGGATATTTTTGATACAGA
>DAISYI010000011.1:0-1019 GCA_036825385.1 Lachnospiraceae bacterium
TGATACTTCTTAATTTTTCTGTAGTCGGAATTCTTCATAATTAATCCTCCCAAATTATAGCTAACGATATTCCCAATGGCCTACTTCATCATGGTGAATTGTACCTACCTGACGAGATTCAAAAACAACTGAATACCCACCATGTCGTACATCACCATTTTCAAGTTTTTCTTCAGCATGGATTTTCCATTCCTCATTATCTTTGAAAACATGTCCGCATCCATTACACTTTACACCCACACCTACATTTTCCCATTTAGGTTCATCATATGCGGCTGTGTCAACAACCCATACTTTCTGTAGCTGCTTAACTTCTGTAGTCTTCTGTTCTGGAGCTGAAGAGTCTTCTTTCTTTGTAGTTTCCTTCTTCTGCTCTGGAGCTTTAGCTTGGCTCTTATCTGTAGTTTTTGCTTCAGTCTTCTGAACTGACTGTGTAGTTTTCTGATCTGAAGCTACGTTTTGCTTCTTCTCTTCTGTTTTTGCAGTCTCTTTCTTTTCTTCTTTTTTAAGCTCTTTTTTAGCTTTACTAGTTGAACGATGGTCGATTTTCTGACTATCATATTCTACTTTTTCTTCAGCTTTACTTGATGAAGCTGATACATTCCTATAAATAAGTATTCCTGAGATACCTAATACAACAACAGCTGAAGTGATTGCAGCTGAAATAATAATCTTCTTATTAATCATAACTCTTCTCCTTATCTAGCTGATTTAATTGCTTTAGAATAAGCAATTATTCTTTTTTTTAAGCTTATATTTTCATCAATATTAATCTTTATATCTTTCATAATTCAATACTCATCCTTCATTTAAATCATCTTTATTCTCGTAGTAATTTTCTTCTATAATGGAATCATTATATAACGGCTTTGCGTTTATTAACAACTTGATTTATTCTTTCGCTTTAACTTTTTTACAAGTCTTATTATCATTTTATTTACAATTCCAATAGTTCCCTCTATCAGCGAATACATATATACTACACACATTAAGTCAAGTATATATCTAGCGGTAAGGTA
>DAISYI010000011.1:1029-2194 GCA_036825385.1 Lachnospiraceae bacterium
GCAAAATAAAACATTAATTCTAGTAATCCTTGCCCTATTAACACCCATAAAACTAACGAAAAAATCTCATTTTTATGCTTATAAAAAAACTCAATAAATTCAAACCTAATTAAGTCAATAAAAGCATAAATCATCAATCTTAAACAACAAACAAAAAAAATCAAAATATAGCAAGCATATATGTTAATAGATTTATCTAACAACATCTCTCTTTCCTTTCAAAATCATAAAAATATCACTCTTTGCTCTTCGCCTTCCAAATATCCTACTGAATGAGGATTATCTATTTACTTAAATCCGCCCTTTGCTTAATTCGATGCGACAAGTTCCTTCTTCTGGGATTTCTGTAATTTCTACCATCAACCCTTCTTTCTCGTATTTTCTTTTTAGGCTTGATGGATAAATGCTATCTTTTACAACTTCCCATATAGTAACCTTATTTGTCTTTCTAGCCCATGTTGTCACTAAAAAAGTTCTCATTATATTATCTCCCTTCAGTACTTACTATCGTTATTACAGATTTAATCTATGTACCAGAATACGGTACGTAGTTTTTGTTTTCTGTTTACGTGCCAGATTCTGGCACGTAGATTTAATAGACCATTTCTTTCTCAACTCTATAATCAATTGCGTTTAATAGGTTTTCGTATTCTTTTTTCTCTAAAAATCTTTCACCGCTCTGCTCTGCAGATTTTTCTGATACATAAAGCTTTGGATCATATCTGTCAAAGTTCAATTTTTTACCACTTGCTGCCTTATAATATCCATGTCCCAATGTTTCTGTGGTTCCATCCATAAACACAAATATAAGCTTATAACGTAGCATTTTACCTCCTTTCTCCCCTCTTTCGAGGGGAAGAATGTGTGGTATATTTGCATGAACTATAATTCTTTTGAGCTTTCGCCCTGGTGTTTCAACCAATATCTTAAGCATCTAACGATGTTTAATTCATTCTACGTACCAGATTCTGGCACGTACCAAACTCTGGTACAATATTAACCTAATCCTAAAAGTTTACGTTCAAACTCAATTGTTTCTTCAGTGCTCATTTTTCGCTCAGAGAAATTTGAAAAAGACGTCTGAGTTCTAGTTGCAATTGGATTCTTTGCGGTCAAATGATAATCGTTGCGAATAGCATTAATCATCCATCCAGTAACATTGTTA
>DAISYI010000011.1:2204-11788 GCA_036825385.1 Lachnospiraceae bacterium
GCATCTTTAATAATTGCCAGAATATCACGTTCTGTCAGCGAAAGATTTTTTAATATCTCCGTTGCCTGATCAACAACACTCGTATCGAAACTTGATGTAATCTTTGTTGTTGTATTCTCTTTTGTAATCTCTGTATTTGTATTCTTTGTATATGTCATAGCAGATTTGCTAGGAGGGTATTCGCAAATTTGCTGGGAGGTATTAGCAATTTTGCTAGGATAGTCCCTGCAAATTTGTGGGGAGGTATTAGCAAATTTGCTAGTACCCCCTATAGACTTATCCTGAACACCTTCATTTGCTACTTCTTTATTATTAGATGTCGAACCATTTAAAGTATCTTCATAATACTCTTCAAATTCATCTCCTATTTCTTCTTCGATAGCTGCATTTATGTTTTCAACATATGTAATCTCATATAAACGTTCTGGAACTAATTCTATATAGAGAGCATTTGGAATAATATGTTCTCCAACACATATATCCTTAATATGCTTCTTTATAAGGCCCATATCCTCAAGAAGATCCATAGCTCGTTTTACTGTATATTTGCTTTCACCAAACTTATTTCCAAGCTTAGCATAGCTTTTCTGAAGCATATCTCCTTTAAACTTCTTATGATATCCGATAGTTAATCCAGTCTGTTCGTCACGAATCTCTCTAGGTCTGTACCAATAAACAATTTCAGATAAAAGTGTTATAGCCAGAAGATGTGGCTTCCCATTATCTTTTACAATCCATGAATACCAATTATTAGGGATTACGTTCCCCGAAATATTCATTGTCCCAAGTTCATCTACGATTCTATTTCCAGTGTCAATTATGTTTCTCATTTTTTCTCCAATATATTTAACTAGTTTTTATATATTTCTTTTTATATCCGCCCTCAGGAAAGGACTCTGAGAGCGGATTAAAAAGTATCAATCGGATGCATAGGGAAAGCATCCTAAGCTCTGTTTAGGTCATGAACCCACGTAAGTCTTTAACTTATACAGAGCCGATTTTTTTATTTATCTTGGTCTAAAGCTATAAGCTACTCGAATTAAATATGCAATTCCTAAAAGCTTTAATATTAAAACAACAACATCTGGAAGGTTAATCTTTCCGACTAAATCCATAAGAAATACAACTACGATTACAAGAAACAACGTATTAATTAAGTGTCTAATACGACGTTTTTTGTCCCAGTATTTCATGTTTTCTATTGCACGTTCTTGCTGATCTGGAGATAGACTCTCCAAATGATACTTCTTAATTTTTCTGTAGTCGGAATTCTTCATAATTAATCCTCCCAAATAAGCTTATTACCACAAACTCCACAATTGTTTCTATTAAAAATCTTTACTACTGGTCCATTACAATATGGACACTCACCTACATATGAGTTTTTAGAAGGTAAAAAGTTGAATGCATCTTCTCTAAACTCAATGTTCTTTACTTTTACGACTTCTTCTGTCTCTTCAACTGATTTAGATTCTTCTTTCTTATACTCCGGAATATCCATTTCAATCTGCCCTGGAAGAGATATATCTTTTTCACCAGCTGACTTCTTGTTATCATTAACAATTTTTTTCTTCTTTGAAACCTTTTCTTTAATCTCTGATGTTGTCTTAGCACCAGAAGATAAAATTTCTTCCTGACTCTTTTCTGATACCTTTGAAAGTTCTACTGCAGCTGATTTATTAATCTCTCCGTTTTTAAATTTCTCCATACCTTTTTCTCCAAGGTTATGTGAAATAGTCTGAAAATCGGTTACTGTTGATCTAGAGAGATTTAATTCCTCTGCTATGATTTCAACTGTTCTTTTTCCTTTTGGACGAGGGAATGAGTCTTTGTGCTCTGTTAAAAGCTTTGTCATTCCTTCTATTTCTTTCATCTGCTCATATGAAGTCTTAACTCCATATCCATTAGTTGAGTAAACGCAGAATTCTGCTTTTATATCATCAAGCTCAAGAACTGAACAAGGGATCATTGAAAACTGTTCTTCTCCAAGTTCTTCTACAAGATATTTACAAGCACTATGTCTTTTATGTCCCGAAAGAATCTCGAATGAATCTCCACCTTTTTTTCTTACAATAAGTGGTTCTAACACTCTCCCATCCATGAGGATGAGAGAAGCAAGCTTTGAAACATCACTATCTGAGAACTTCCTATACTGAAAAGGACTCTCAAAAAGCTTTTTATAATCGATGTTTCTAATTGTTGTTTTAATCTGTTTATCTCCTACTGACTTTGGTGCAGTCAGAAAATCTGTCATACTAGGCATTCTTTATTCCCCCAATCTCTCAACTACTTCGTTTGTAAGTGCGTTAAAGTCTTCTGCAATACCAGAACTTCTTCTATGCATTGAAAGTGGCTTAAATACAGAAAGCGCACTATTAACCTTTGATGTATCTCCCAAACACATGTTAAAAAGAGGATTATAAAGATCATCAAGTTTTTCTCTCTTGTCCTTTGTACGTGAAAGTCTATTTACTACAACTCTGTAGTTAATGCTTTCACCCTTTGAATCTTCAATCTTTGAAAGATTGCTTGTTACAAGGTTAAGGTTACTTACAGAGAATCCATCAAGAAGAACTGGTACGATAACCATATCAGCTGCGTAAAGCGCATTCATTGAAGCCTTATGAAAGTCTGGATGACAATCGATGATTACATAATCAAATTCGTTCTCTACTTCCGATATTCTTTCTCTAAGAGTTGTTACGTTTGGAAACTCAACTTCTGTGTAGCAACCCCTTAAATAAGAGATATTTGAAAATCTCTTTGATTTATAAAGAGAGCTCTTTAAAGATTTTCCATCTTCAATCACTTTCTTAACATCTGCTTTGCCAAGCTTTAAGTTCTTAATCTCTGGATCAAAGAAGTAAGTAAGATTACTCTGCGGATCTAAATCGATAAACAGTACTTTGTTTCCTCGATTTGAAAGTGTTGTTCCTAAGTTGAAAGATATTGTTGTTTTGCCTACTCCACCCTTCTGGTTCCATAATGTAATTGTCTTCATGTTAGTTTTCCTTTCTGTTACGTACCAGTTTTTGGTACGTAGATTTTATTGATACTTTTTATATAAAACAATCAAACGATTGCTTCTTCCCTATTTAAAATCATCTATTTGCATCAGGTCTAAAGTTGAATTATCAGATTCATACATATTTCTGATCCATTCAATACATTCGTTTTGCTTACGATACAAGGTAGCTTTACTAACTTTGTTTGAACGAACAATATTTATGTTTGAATCATCATCCTTATTTTGCTTAATGATCATGTCGAATATCTGCCTAGTTTTGTCATAAGGCATAAGGTCATAAATAGCTTTTACTCTGTTTACTGAATCTTTTCGATTCTTTAGCCAGGCTAATTTCTTTCTAACTTGCTTAATCTCATCATTTTGAAGCATCTTCATTGTTGTAATAACATTTCCAAGGTCTCTATGATTATGGCTAGTCTTTACTCCAAGACCACCATCATCTATTCGCCCTGGTAAGGAAGCTTCGACAAGATAATCTTCTGCTGATGAGAATCTTTCCAACATATATATTTGATTTGTTGTGTCAGTTATAATTCTCATTAAGTCAGAAACGACTTTCTCATAATTAGCTAACAGATATAAAATTTCTTGATCACTAAATTCCTGATATTTCATCGCGTCCTATATTCATTAAATAAACTAAGTAATTCTTCATCACTATTAATCGCATTGTATACAGTAGTTTCAGCACATTTAAAACTTCTAGATATAAGAGCTATTGGTTTCTTCTGTTTCAAATACTCTTTTAAAACGGGTTTTCGTGCTTCAGTAAATACCTTCTGCTTTCTACTTTTTACATAAGCATCAGCTTCTGCTGCTGAATAATTATTGGGTTCACTGTTTCTCAATTCTCTATAAAGAGTAGCTTTATGAACTCCAATTTCTTCTGCAATCTTAACTACCGGTGTGCCAGCCTTTAATAATTCTTCAATTTTCTTTCGCTTATTAAAGTCAATTACTTGCATCCTCTTTCTCCAATCTCTTTGATATTTGTATAAAAAAAATAGACCGCAACAAAGGATTAATATCCTTTGTTGCAATCCATTTTACAACTCACACTGTCAGTCAATTTTATAAGAAAAAACTATAAATTATAAACTCGTAGATATGCGGCTTTTTCCCGGTGGCATAAGCGCATTTCTGATGGTATAATACAAATCGACAAAATACTATTTATAAATTCATAGGGAGAAAAATATGATTCGATTATTACTTGCAGGAATCGAAGTACTACTCTTTTTGATAATCACAATCCCTGTAGTACTTATCCTTTTTATCTTACGACTTGTGAACAGAAATGCTGCCGATACTATCGCCCGTGGGTTCATCAAGTTCATATTTACTGTGATTCGCCTCACACTTTGCACAAGAGTTCATGTCGAAGGTCGTGAGAACATCCCTGACAAAACTGCAGTTCTCTACATTGCTAACCACCTCAGCATCTTCGACATCGTAATGACCTATCCTTATTTCAAAGGAACTACTGGTTATATTGCAAAGAAAGAGCTGAAAAAGATTCCACTTTTAAACTTCTGGATGGAGCTCATTGAATGCGAATTCCTCGACAGAAGCAGCCTTAAGGCCGGCTTTAAAATGATCACTAACTCAATCGAGAAGATTCACAACGGAATTTCTATCTTTATCTTCCCTGAAGGTACTCGTTCTAAGACTGGCGAAATGGCCGAATTCAAAGGCGGAAGTTTCAAGATTGCGACCAAAGCAAAGTGCCCAATCGTGCCTATTTCTATCCAGAATACTCAGCATATCTTGAGAACACATATGCCGTTTATTAAGACTACTGATGTCTACATTACGTTTGGAAAGCCAATATTTCCTGAAGAATTGACTAAAGAAGAGATAAAGAATTTGGATGTTTCTGTAAGAGAGACGATTCTTTCATTAAGGAAATAAATTCGTAGATAATTAGTTTATTACAAGATTTAATAAGTACCCCTGTAACCATCTCTCGCGAGCTAAAAAAGCTCGCTCGAGTATAGTTACAGGGGTTTTCTAAATAACTATCCAATTAATTTTTCTATAACGGCAAAAGATGTAAATACTTTAAATACTGATGAACCAAATCTATTGTTTCCAATATAGATTTTATTCCAAATGGTTTATATTCCTTTATAGCTGTAAATAATAGCTCCATATGTGAAAAATCAGAATAATCTCCTCCCCACACTTTTACGGTATCATTTTCAAAATCAAACTTATAAAATCTATAAATCACATTTCCATCCGCACGTGGAAGTCTTGGATAAAAACAATATGCAGTATTTCCATCTATTTTTAAAGTGTAAATAGCAAACAAATCATAACACTCTACCCCCTCTATTTTATAATCTTCGCAATACTTCACATATTTTGATATCTTGAGTTTATAAGCCTTATCTTTATAATAATAATCATACTCACCAACACGTTTAGCCCAAAACACCAAAGCCTCATCTTGGGGAGTCCTATATTCTTTATGCTCAAGCATATCTTTAAATGTGATATTCTTATATTCTTCAACTTGTTTTGAAACCTTGACACTTTTATTGTTTTGCTGTAAAAAGAAGCTTTTTACACCCCCAACAATTATCAAAAGTGCCAAGAAAAGCGTAACAATAATTATAATCTTCTTTTTCATCTATCACGCCATCCTTTTATACCAATACTCGGTAGCATCTTTGTTGCTTCGTTAATTATACAACAATCCATAAAGGATTAAAACGATTTCGTTAATAATTATAAATTTTCTATAAACCCACTATTCTTATTTAACTCGCACCACCCTACGCCTTTGAAGCCCATATAAGTTATTAAAGCAAAATATTAACCTCTTACTCCATAAAATTAGAAAAACGTTGTAGCTATACTCGAGCGTGCTTTTTTAGCACGTGAGAGATAGCTACAACGTTACTTATAAAATCTTGGACAAGACTAATTATCTTGCTTATATTCTATTAATCACTTACCCCTTGCTTCCCTTACTTCCACCAAGTGAAGCATTAGAAAGAATATTACTGTCGAATGAATAAGTAATTTCCTGTTCTTTTCTCTTTCTTTCAAGCGCAAGTTTGATAATTCTATCGAGGAGTTCCTTGTATGGAATTCCGATTGGCTCGAAGAGGTAGAATGCAAGTGAACCAGGGATTGTGTTAATCTCATTGAAATAGAGTTCATTTGTATCTGAATCAATCATGAAATCGATACGAGAAACACCATTACATCCCATTACCTGGAATGACTTAACTGCAAGTTCTCTAATTCTATCACGAAGCTCAGCTGGTACATTTGCAGGAATCTGACGTGCAAGTGAAGCCATTCCTTTGGAACCGCCATCCTTTGCTCCGCTCTTTGAACCGTTTCCCATATACTTATCTTCGTAACTAAGGATTTCTTCTGTATGCATTGGTTCTTCAATTTCAGAAGCCATAGCTTCTACTTCATTTCCGAGAACTGCACAGTTTACTTCACGAAGGTTTGTAATAGCGTGTTCGCACAGAACTCTTCCAGCATAAAGGAAAGCGTCATCGAGAGAATCGATAAGAGCTCTTCTATCCTTTGCTACGCTGATACCTACTGATGAACCGAGATCTACAGGTTTTACGATTACAGGATATCCAATTTTCTCTTCGATACGGTTAACCATACCATCCATATCTTCATAATCACCGAGATTGAATAGCATAGCTGAGAGAACTGGAATATCATTCTCTTTAAGAAGAGCCTTCTGAACATATTTGTCCATACCTACAGCAGATGCTGTTACATCACATCCTGCAAATGTAAGACCGATAGTCTTAAGGTATCCCTGAAGTGTTCCATCTTCTTCATTTGTTCCATGAACAACAGGAAGTGCGAGATCAACTTCCTTCTCAACCTTCTTTGAGAAGAGACCTTTTGACTCAATCTCTACAAACTTGCAAACACCATTCTCGTTTACAAGCATAACTCTCTTTCCACCAGCGAGAAGCTTATCGATATCACGGTAATTCTTGATATCTTCAAAACCTTCTCCGATATAGAATTCATTCTTCTTCGTAATATAAACTGGAAAAGCATCATATTTTTCTGTATCAATGTTCTTAAGTGCCTGAAGTCCAGAAATAATAGAAACTTCATGCTCTACGCTCTTTCCTCCGAAGAGTACTGCTACCTTTAACTTCATGAATTCCTCCAAAACTTAATAATTATCTGTAAGATCATTCTCCAAAAGAATGTACTTATGTCCATCACCGCTTGCTGCATTAGCAAAATTCATCGCTTCAGCAAGTGTTTCACCTATGAAGATATTCTTCTTAGGGAAGCCTTTTTCGATAAGCCCTTCATAAATAGGACGAGTATGCTTCTCTCCTACGAGAGCTACATAGTCACAGTTATCAGCTGCGTATGTTCCAAAGAGACGATTATATTCATCTTCTTTATCACCGAGTTCAACCATACCTGGAGTTACAAGGATTCGAGTTCCTTTAAACATTCCAAGAGTTGTAACTGCTGCCTTAGATCCTACCGGATTTGAATTATAGGCATCATCTATTATAGTCACATTTCCACGTGGAATCATCTGTAATCTGTGAGGAGCTGGTCGAAGACGTCTTACTGCTGTCACAAGCTTTTCAAGCGGAATACCGTAAATATTCGCAAGTGCGATAGCACCAACTACATTGATTACGTTGTGCTCACCGATGAGTTTCATCTGATATCTCATCTTCTGACCACTAGGTGATACTACAGTGAAATCTGTACCATTCTCAGATACTACGATATCTTCTGAATAGTAACCTGTATTCTGAAGAAGTCCATTTACTTCCTCCGAAGTATTTGCCACGTCTGTTCCATAATGAACTCTGTTCTGATACTTACCAGCGTTATCTCTGATGTAATCACAGTCCATATTCAAGAATAGATGTCCATCTTTTGGTACAGCATCTCCAAGTTCATACTTTGTAGAAATAATATTTTCAATCGAACCAAATGTCTCAAGATGCTGAGGTCCGATAGAAGTAATGATTCCATCATGAGGATGTACGATGTCGCAGATTTCCTTAATCTCACCCACATATCTCGCACCCATCTCACAGAGGAACACCTCAGTATCTGGCCTCAAATCACCACGAATAGTCTTTACTACACCCATAGGTGTGTTAAAGCTGGCAGGTGTCATAACTACATTGAAGCCAACCTTGAGAAGAGTCTCTAGATAATACTTAACACTAGTCTTACCATAACTTCCTGTAATACCGATAATCTTCAGGTTCGGCATACTCTTAAGAATCTTCTTTGCATCGTTGATGTAGTATCTCTTCACCATCTTCTCAGCAGGAATATTTATCGTATTTGCAAGGATAATTCCAAATGGACAAAGAGCGAGAATCACTCCAAAGAAGAATACCACAAATCTATCATTTACCGTATAGATATAAAATCCGAGCGCACACCATGCGATAGTAAGCACGAGATATGTTGCAAACATTCTCTTAACTCGATCAGTCCATACGAGAACCTTCTTGTTTGAAATCTTCTCCATCTGGATGAAGTACCAGATATTTAGAAGCATCATTGCTGAAAAAACTCCTTTTGTAAAAGGAACATTTACAGCCAAATCCAGAAGAGCAAAGATAATATCCAGAAGAAGAATTCTCTGTCTATCATTGTTCTTCTTAAGCCAGGCAATTTCCTCGCCTGCAATATATGTATTCTGCTGGAACATGTGCAGATTATAGATACCACTCACGATGTAAGCCACTACAAAAAGCACTGCCGCTATACAAATTATTATATTATTAATCATACTAATCCTCTGAAATCATAAATGAACGAAGCACATTTCTAAACTTAACTGGCTGCTCTAAGAACGAATAGTGACCAGTTCCTTCGAGAACTACCAGTGCTGAATTTCTGATTTTTTCTTCCATAATATGTGCATCGCTTATCGGAGTTGCATCATCGAGGTCGCCCCAAACGAGAAGAGTCTCATTCTCAATATCCTTTAGATTCGATGTCAAATCCTGGTTTACTGATTTAACCAAAACTTTCTTCATCATCGGAGTCGCGTTTCTGTAATCATCCGATCCCTGATTATGCATCCAGTTATCAATCATATATGGGAAGAAGAAATATACTACAGGGAAGTGAAGTATTTTCTTCTTTAATTTATATAACTTGATTTTTCTCTTCTGCTTAGGAGTACGTCTAGGCATGATTCCTGCACTGTCGATAAGAATGATTTTTCCTATCTCTAAGTCATTAATATGAGATGCAAGATAAATGATGATTCGACCACCATAAGAGTGGCCAATCATATCTGCCTTTTTGATCCCTAATTTATATAAGAAGTGAAGGACGAATTCAGCATACTCTGCTACGCCCCAAACTTCTTTAGGCTCGTCACTTCTACCGAATCCTGGAAGATCCAAAGTAACCACCTTATATCCATCACTGATTGCTTTCGCAACGCTATCATAGACTTCAATGTTCGTTCCCCATCCTTCCAGGATAACAGCAGTCTTCTCGCCCTCTCCCTGAATGGCATAACGAATATTTAATCCATCTACATTTATTTCCA
>DAISYI010000011.1:11798-17740 GCA_036825385.1 Lachnospiraceae bacterium
TGGCAAGTCAACATAAAATCAGGAGGGCATTTTGCCCTCCTTTATGGATATCCAGTCTAACATTTAAAACACAAATATGACTCTATCAATACGCCAGCTTCCGTCAACTTCTCTCTTAAATTTGCCCGTTCCAGAGAAGTTCACGATTGTCTCAACAGCAACTTGAGCTTTATTCTTTCCTTCCATATCCCTAAAAAATTCACACACCTCAACGTGATTTCGAAACAACGAAAGAACTATAGGGCCATTACTCGAAGCCGGAACATAGTTCCACGCCTGTGCAATTAAATTTCCTGCCGTTCGATAATCTCCGACAACCAGCTTCATAAAGGCACAATTATTATACAAAGCGGCCACCGCCATATTCTTTCTGTCGATTTCTCTTTTGTCCAAAAGCATATGCGCAATAAGCTTCTCCATCAACCTTATTGCCGTCACCTTACTTCCAGTTTCAAAGAGAAGAACACAGAAGAGATTCAAAAGCATTACCTCTTCAGCATTCAATTCCTTGCTGCTCCCCAGCCATTCTATACATTGCTCCTGCAGATGCACAATACGTCCAAGCACCTGCTGCACGTCTTCTTTGCTGTCATCGTCCCAGAAAGCCTCACCTGTTTCATGATACAAAACAACCGTATCCCAGACACATCTTAAGATGAACAAATCTTTCCTTTCCGACTCACGCTTGTACAAAACACTATTGAAAAAATCTGTCACCCACACGTCATCATTATGTTTCATATGTTCTAGCAAATCTTTTTTATCCAGTTGTCCCTGGTCCGAGAAATAATCACTATCACTCTGAATCGCCTCATAACATAGTCTCGCACTGCGACTCATTCCACTTATCTTCCCCGATTCTATTCTAGAAACTACACAAGACGAACATCCGACATACTCGGCCATTTCTTCCTGAGTCCAGCCTTTATTCTTACGAAAAAGCCTAACTTTCTCACCGAAATCTACGTTGAGATTTCTCCGCTGCATCCAGTCCGCCATACTGTTGTAAACCCCTCCTTTGGTCAATGCTATGACTGGATATCCTATAGTCTATTCTAATTAGATGAATAGTTTTTTACTATCCATTTATAAAAGTAAAATGTATTTATTTTAGTACAATCCAACGCATTAAAAAAAGAGCTTGGATCATTTCTGCCCCAAGCTCTATTCAAATCTCTATTCAGTTTCTAGCGCTCTGGTTCGATCAAACCATATGTGTTTCCACGTCTCTTATAAACTACGTTTACTTCATCGGTATCAGCGTTTCTGAACACGAAGAAGTCATGTCCTAAGAGTTCCATTTCTACACAAGCGTCTTCTGTGTACATTGGCTTCAAATCAAACTTCTTTGTACGAACGATTTTGATTTCAGCCTCTTCAGCTTCCTGCGCTGCAGTTACATTTCTAAGGTCATTCGCAGCATCGTGAGCCTTTGTAATAAGTTTATCTCTATATTTTCTAAACTGTCTCTCGATAGTTTCCTCAACCAGATCAATAGAGATATACATATCATTTGATACCTGCTCAGATCTAATCGTATGTCCCTTTCCAAAAATAGTAACCTCAGCCTTCTGGCGTTCCTTCTCAACACTAAGTGTTACCTTGCACTCTGTGTCATCGCCAAAATACTTGTCCAATTTCGAAAGTCGCTCCTCCACAGCAGCTTTCAATCCTTCTGTCAATTCGATGTTTCTACCTGTGATTGTTAGTCTCATAGTCATCAGCCCCTTTTTCTAAAATTCGACATAAGTATCGTGAAATTATTATATCACTTTTGTCAGAAAATTCGACATCAAATTGATGAAAAAAATAAAAATTTATCCTTTAATAAATTTCACCATTATTGTATAATTCAATCGCTGTAAACACTGATTTTACATGGTACGGAGAACAAAAATGAACAATTCATTTCACGCAAAAAGCGCATATATATCAGGAGCATCACGAGGAATCGGTCGCGCTATCGCAATCGAGCTCGCAAAGTGCGGCTACAACCTTTCACTCACCTGCCGTAAGAGCTCTGCACTCTTAGACGAACTGAAAGAAGAACTCGAAAGCACATACCACGTTCGCGTCCTCACATTCACCGGTGATGTCAGCGAATACAATTTTATGGAAAAAGTAGTAAACGCTACACTTGATGCTTTTCATTCAATAGATGTAGTTATTAACAATGCAGGTATCGCAAACATAAAATTATTAACTGATCTGTCACTTGACGAATGGAATGAAATCCTAAATACAAACCTTACAAGTGTATTTCTCTCATCAAAGCTCTTCGTTCCACATATGATTTCTAAGAAAAACGGAAATATCATCAACATTTCTTCCATGTGGGGAACTGTAGGCGCATCTATGGAAGTAGCTTACTCAGCAACCAAAGGTGGAGTTAATTCATTTACGAAAGCCCTTTCAAAGGAACTCGCACCATCAAACATCGCAGTTAACGCAATCAGTTGCGGAGTCATTGACACAGAAATGAACCACTGTTTCTCCGAAGAAGAACTCGCTGCACTCACAGAAGAAATACCAGCTGGTAGAATGGCCTCTCCCAAAGAGGTCGGAGAAACCGTAGTATCTATAATTAATTCCCCGAATTATTTAACAGGGCAGATTATAGGTTTAGACGGCGGATATATTTAGTAATTATTCATAAATTGTTTATAGCGATTTTGTACACTATTACAAAATCGCTTTTTCATGCGCTAAAACATTTGAAAACCGCGGAATTCCGTGCTATTATTTGCTTAAGAAATTTAATAATTATACCGAGGAGAAATGAGTTAGGTAAATGAACAGCCACGCGCTGTTTATTTGTCTAGCTCATTTTTTGATGCAACAAAGGAGGAATTAAATATGTATGATGCAGCGATTATCGGCGCTGGCGTAATCGGCTCAGCAATCGCAAGAGAGCTTTCCAGATACAACGTCAAAGCATGCGTAATCGAACGTGAAGAGGATGTTTGCGATGGTACATCAAAAGCAAACAGCGCAATTATTCACGCAGGATTTGACGCAAAGCCAGGTTCACTTAAAGCCAAGATGAACGTAGCAGGAAGTAAAATGATGGAAGATTTGTCCAAGGAATTGGACTTCCCATATAAGAGAAATGGTTCACTAGTAGTATGTACATCTGATCAGGACGAAAGTATCCTCGACAAGCTTTTAGAGCAGGGTAAGACAAACGGTGTAGAAGGACTTCGTATTCTCGACAGAGATGAGCTCATCGAGATGGAACCAAATCTTTCTGACGATGTAGTAAAAGCGCTCTATGCTCCAACTGGTGCTATCGTATGCCCATTTAACATGACTATCGCCCTTGCGGAGAACGCATGCGACAATGGAGTAGAGTTTTTCCTGAATACATCTGTTGAAAAGCTCGAGAAAGATGGCGATCATTTCCTTATCACTACAGACTCAAAACCAATTGAAGCTAAAGTTGTCATCAATGCAGCTGGTGTTTATGCTGACTCTATCAGCAATATGGTGTGCGAGAAGAAATACCACATCACACCTCGCCGCGGACAGTATAACCTGCTCGACAAGACTGCTGGAACGCACGTAGAGAAAACGATTTTTCAGCTCCCTTCAAAAATGGGCAAAGGCGTACTCGTAACTCCAACCGTTCACGGAAACTTACTCGTAGGTCCTACTGCCGAAGACATCGACAACAAGGAAGGTGTAAACACAACATACGACAGCCTTCAGTCACTTCCAGGCAGAGCTGCTCTTTCTGTAAAGAACGTTCCTTTCCGCGAAGTAATTACAGCATTCGCTGGACTTCGTGCTCATGAGGATGGCGGCGACTTCGTGCTCGGAGAATCAGAGTCATGCAGTGGATTCTTCAATGCACTTGGAATCGAGTCACCTGGTCTTTCAAGCGCACCTGCTATCGGCGAGTATATCGCTACTGCTGTTGCCGAGAAACTCGGTCTCGAAAAAGATCCATCTTTTAATGGCACAAGAAAGGGCTTACTTAACCCAAATACGCTTTCACTCGAAGAGAGAAATGAACTTATAAAGAAAAACCCAGCTTACGGAACTATCATCTGTCGCTGCGAATCTGTATCAGAAGGCGAAATCCTCGATGCAATCCACAGAACACTCGGCGCACGTTCGCTCGACGGCGTAAAGAGACGTACTCGTGCTGGAATGGGAAGATGCCAGGCAGGCTTCTGCTCACCAAAAACTATGGAAATCCTCGAAAGAGAAATTCCTATGAGCGCATTCGACGTAACAAAAACTGGTGGTAATTCAAAGATAATCTTTGGATATAACAAGAGAGTATAGGAGGCCCTTCATGAAGAATTATGAATTAGTAATAATCGGAGGTGGCCCTGCAGGACTCGCTGCTGCTATCTCAGCAAAAGAAAATGGAATCGATGATATCCTTATCCTCGAAAGAGACAAGGAACTCGGAGGAATCCTCAATCAGTGTATTCATAATGGTTTCGGTCTTCACACATTCAACGAAGAACTCACAGGACCAGAGTACGCTGCTCGTTTCATCGACAAAGTAAAAGAGCTCGGTATCGAATATAAACTAAACACAATGGTTATGGACATCTCAAAAGAGAAGAAAGTAACCGCAATGAATAGAGAAGACGGTCTCTTCACTATCGATGCAAAAGCTGTAATCCTCGCAATGGGATGTAGAGAACGTCCTCGTGGAGCCTTGAATATTCCAGGTTACAGACCAGCAGGTATCTACAGTGCCGGTACAGCTCAGCGTCTCGTAAACATCGATGGCTACATGCCAGGCCGTAAAGTTGTAATCCTCGGTTCAGGCGATATCGGACTTATCATGGCTCGTCGTATGACACTCGAAGGTGCAAAAGTTGAAGTTGTAGCCGAGATCATGCCTTACTCAGGCGGACTTAAGAGAAATATTGTACAGTGCCTAGATGACTTCGGAATCCCTCTTAAGCTTAGCCACACTGTAGTAGATATCGAAGGAAAGGACAGAGTCGAAGCTGTCACAATCGCTAAAGTTGACGAGCACATGAAGCCTATCCCAGGTACTGAAATCAGATACGAATGTGATACGCTTCTCCTCTCTGTAGGACTTCTCCCAGAGAACGAGCTCTCTCGTACATCCGGAGTAGAACTCTCTCCTATTCACAGAGGACCTGTTGTAAACGATAGCCTTGAAACAAACGTAGAAGGAATCTTCGCTTGCGGAAATGTACTTCATGTACACGACCTCGTAGACTTCGTTTCAAAGGAAGCCGCTCAGGCTGGAAAAAGCGCAGCTTCTTACATTAAAAATGGCGAGAAGAAAGATGTGCGAGTTATTCCAATTAACGCAATCGAAGGCGTACGCTACAGCGTTCCTGAGTTCATTCGCCCAGAAGAAATGGAAGAAACAGTAACTGTAAGATTCCGTGTAGGCGGCGTTTACAAGAAATGCGCAGTTGCTACATATTTCGGCGACAAGCTTATCTCAAAGAGAAAGAAGCCTATCATGGCTCCAGGCGAAATGGAACAGGTAATCATCAAAAAATCAGAACTACTTGAAGCCGGCGATATCAAAGATATCACTATCAAGATTGAGGAGGCTTAATATGGAAGAAAGAAATCTTACATGCATAAATTGCCCTATGGGATGTTCACTCACAGTAATACTCGAGAACGGCGAAGTAACATCAGTTACAGGAAACACTTGCAAGCGTGGTGAAACCTACGCACAGAAGGAAGTAACAAACCCAACACGAATCGTTACTTCTTCTGTCCGCGTAAAGAATGGTGAAATCACTATGGTTTCATGCAAGACTGAGAATGATATTCCTAAGGGAAAAATCTTCGACATCGCAAAAGCGCTCGAAGACATCGAAATCGAAGCTCCAGTTCACATTGGTGATACAATCCTCGAGAACGTCTGTGATACAGGCGTAAGAATTATCGCTACAAAGAATGTTGAATGCCGATAATATCGCTCCTTC
>DAISYI010000011.1:17750-19760 GCA_036825385.1 Lachnospiraceae bacterium
ATTATTTTGATTCATTTGAGTATAATAATTATATTGTAAAGAATTATTTTTCATTTTTCATCGTTCCTTCACATATTTATATTCTACTAACCTAGAAAGCTGCCGGAATCGGCAGCTTTCTAAATTTGACTATATTTTTCCATAAGACTAGAATATATAAAGCTAATTAAAGCGAGGTATTTTTATGGACTACAAAATTAACGATCCTATTCTAATATTCGACTCAGGCGTCGGCGGAATCAGCGTACTCCGCGAGATGGTAAAAGTAATGCCACACGAAGACTTTGTATTCTTCGGTGACTCTGTAAATTCACCATACGGAACAAAACCTAGAGATGTCGTGCAGAAACTTACTATAATGAACGTAAAGCGTTTTCTAGATAAAGGAATCAAAGGTTGCGCTATAGCATGTAACACAGCAACAAGTGCCGCTGTAAGTGAAATGAGAGAGATTTTTCCGGATCTCCCATTAGTTGGAATCGAACCAGCTGTAAAACCAGCTGTCGAAAAACATCCTGGCGGACGCATTCTAGTACTGGCTACTCCAATTACAATCGAAGGAGACAAATTAAAACGTCAGATTGATTTATATAAGGAAAAAGCCGAAATCATTCCTCTTGCTTGTCCTGGACTTATGGAATTCGTCGAAGGCGGACACACAGATAGCCCAGAGCTTATGGATTATCTAGAGAACCTCCTGAAGGATTATATCGAGAATCCAGTCGATGCTTTTGTAACAGGATGTACTCACTATCCATTTGTCGCCAAGCAGATTCAGAAGGTGCTCAGCGGAGCAGAATGTTTCGACGGAGCTAATGGAACAGCGAGAGAGCTGGCACGAAGACTCGGCGAAGCAGGGCTACTGAAAGAAAGTGGCGAAGGCAGCGTGAGGTTCTTTAGCAGTGATAATAGTCCTTCAAAAATCGAGCAGTGTGAGAAGCTGTTTCATATGTAAATATACAAAAACGAATTAACAACACAGAACCCAAGACTCTATAAGTAGCGCTAACACTAACCTCCCCGAAGGCCTAAAAAAGGCTTCGGATGAGGTTAGTGTTAGTGCTTTTCTAATTATGACCTTGTCTTTGTGTTGTTAATTCGTTTTTGTTTTGCCTCAAGTAAAGAGCTTCTCACACTGCTCAATTTGTACCACAAGTATTCACTGCTCAAAGAACCTCACGCCCTTCGGCCACACACGTTCTGGCTTCGCCGTACGTATTCAGCCGCTGCGCCAGCAATCTCTTCTTTGAATTCGACGTGTGGTTTGAGATGTCTTGTGGAAGAGTAAGCGAGAATGGCTCGTGGCAGAATGATGTTAGCCCAAGTTCTATTTAGAAAAACACTAACAAAAAGCTCACTCGCAGCCTTTTTAAGTGCTGCGATGAGTTTTTGTTAGTGTTACTTATCGAATCTTGGGTTCTATATCATTCCTGCCACGAGCCATTCTCGCGTATTAATACACAAAATCACTCAAACCACACATCAGAATTCGTCGAAGAGATTGCTGTTGCGCCGGCTGATAATACTGAGTAAACATCTTCCTTATCGCTCACCAACCCGCCTCCAATCACAGGACATCTAACCTTATCAGAAACCTTCTTTACAACCTTCGGCATGAGTGCAGGCAGAATCTCGATTACATCCGGTTTTGCCTGTCGAATTTGCTTCTCTAGATTTGCAAAAGCCATCGAGTCGATGATGAAAAATCTCATAACTGTAAATAACGATAATTCTTTTGCTCTTGCGATAACCTGACTCTTTGTGGAAATAATTCCATCAGCATTTGTATTCTTCGCAATGAAATCTACTGCAATCTCATTAGAATAAAGACCATTAATCAAATCAACATGAACAAATGCCAATTTATTCTTTGCCTTTATTCTATCCACAATTTCTGGCAAAGTAATTATATCGCCATATAGAACGAATATAATTTTGCTGTCACACTCTAAGCACTTTTCTAGTCCTTCATCGTCTTTAACCGCTGCGATGATTGGTGAGCACTCGAGC
>DAISYI010000011.1:19770-31863 GCA_036825385.1 Lachnospiraceae bacterium
CATTAAACTTACCCTTCTTTAACCCTGCTAGTATGACATGTGAAGTAAATAATCTGTTTACTCTGAGACGCCTTATCCAAAAGCTTCAAACCTTCAGAAATTTTATCATTATCAAACGAAGTAAACGGATCATCGAGAATCACAGTCGGAAGTTCTCTATCATACATCGCATCTATAAGTGCGAATCTAACTGATAGAGAAACCATATCCTTGTATCCCTCGCTAAGATACTCAGAAGAAATCGTACGCCCTCTATACTTGAATCTTACATTCAGATCCATGTCGAGTTCGAACTCATCGGAGATCATTCGATTATCCTTCTCTGGATAGATTTCATCGAGATATGAAACCATCTTTGACTGAAGTGGTCCCATGTACTCAGCCATAAATCTATCACGCGCAAGCTTCATATAATCTTTCGCAGAATCGAGAACGAGAATCTTCTTCTCAATCTGACGCTTCTCTTCTTCAAGAGCCGGAATTCTGGCATACTCATCTTCAAGAGAAACAATCTGGTCAGAAATTTCAGCAAGCGTATCTACATCACGATCATAGTACGTAGTATTTGTCGTAAGCATCTCATCGAGCTGCGCATCTTTTTCCTGAAGTTCCTCTATAGACTCTCCAAACGAAGACTCCGGAATATCGGCAGACAATTCCTTAATCTCTGTTTCAAGCTTATCGACTTCACTCTGAAGTCTCTGATAACTATCCGTACTCTGACGAATGAGGGAAAGCTTGTCCGAAAAATCGTACTCCTCTACATCTTCCTCTTCGTCATCGATTGCCTCATAATTGAATCTCTCAAGGAATGTAGCAATCTCTTTCTCCTCCTCGTTCACACGATTCTCAAGTAGAGTTACATTCCCTTTTTCTTTATCATTATCAACCTTACGTTTATAGTCCTCGAGCAGATTTCGAATCAACTCCTGTTCTCTCATCTCATGGTAGAGATCAATTCCATAAGACTTAGCATATGGCGTAAGGATTGTATAAAGTGCAAGCTGCTTCTCAGAAAGTTCCTCGATAGCTTCTGAATTCTTCGCCATCATATCTCCATCGAGTTTTTCAAGATGTTCAACTCGATCAAGCTTTCTCTGAATATCATTAAGCTGTCCTGTAATTTCCGGATCTCGAACGATATCAAATCTCTCAAAGAAGGCATCCGATGTCTCTATAAGTTCCTGCTTTGCATTCTTAATATCTTCAAGGCGAAGCGTTACATCATCAATCTCTCTCAAAATTCTAGCTTCAGCTTTATCTCTCTTCTGATTGAGTCGTATTCCTCGAACGAAATAACTAACCAGGAAGAAAATCGCAAGCAATCCACTTCCGATTCCGACCATCCTAGTGTCACTTCCCTCAAACATCGTAAAGAAGATAGCGCTTCCAACCCCAAACACAATTGCAAGAACTATATAAAGAGCACCTGCTCCTTTTCCAGCATTCTCTCTTGTAGACAGATTATTTCTTCTATCATTCTCTAAGCGTTCCAGTGTATCGCATGTAGCTTTTTCCTGTCCAGAAAGCGCCGATATCTCCGCTTCAAGCTTCATAATCTCGGTGATTTCCGAATGCTCTGGTCTACCTTTCTGGAAGAATTCGCGAAGCGCTTTCATTTCGCGCTCATCTTCCTGATCGAGTTTCGAAGACTCACGCTTCATTCGAAGTTCCTTGATTCTATCGGCATCCTGCTGCCAATTAGCGATTTCGTCTTCTGACGGTAATTTGCTCTGAAAAAGCTCCTCTATTCTACGTTCCTCTTCTTCTGAGAGTAAATCCTTTCGCTTAGTATCGACTGTTCGCTTATCTACGATATATCTCTGAAGAAGTTCATCATAATCATCAATTTCATCCTCGGGAGGGCTTCCATTTACGAAGAAGAGGTCTAACTTTGAAAGCCTATCATTATCAGACTTAAGGCGTTCTTTCTTCTCTGTTAGGGCTCCAGTTTTTTCCGCAAACTTCTCTCTGGCTGTTATTTCTGCTTTGAGTTTCTTCTTCTCAATTTTTATTTCTTCAATCGTCTGGTTACGATTCTTCGTGATTTCGTCCTGTTTTCTATAAGCTTCATAGAGTGATGGAATTTCTTCCGTTCTTCTCTTCAACTCATTGATTTCGTCCGTAATCATGTCAAGTTTGCCAGGATTGTTTTTTCTCTTAGACTTAAGTGTCTTACGCGCCTCGTCAATTCGAAGAACTGCAGCCTCAAATTCATCGAGATCATCTCTGGTCTGCGAAAGGTTTCCAACTTTCGCATTAATCTTGTCTGTGATGCCTGTAGAGATATCACTCTGTCCGATGAAAACAGTCTTCTCGAATGATTCTCTATCTACCCCGAAGATTTCTTCGCCGAGATTCTCACTATATGCGTCAGACTCTCTTCCTGTTGATTCGTCAAAAAGTTTGAATGTGTCTTCTGAACCTTTCTCGCCAAAAGTGCGCTCAACTCTAAAGACGCCTTTTTCCGTCTCGAACACGAGACTTCCACCGAAGACGCCTCCATCCCAAGGAAGGTAATGCTTACGCTCTAATAAAGTTTTCGAATTTGGAGAATAAACGAGTCCATAGAACATAGACTTTAAAAAAACCGAAAAAGTCGTTTTGCCCCAGCCGTTTTCCTCAAAAATAGTATTTAGGCCATCGGAGAATTCGTACTCAAAATCACTGAGTCGACCGAAGCCTGTAATATAGCATTTTTTAAGAATCATTCTAAAATATCCTCTCCCAGGATTGCTTTTATCCCCGTCTCAACGATTTCACTCTTCTCCTCATCTGTCATATCCTGCATCTGTAAGAGACGAACAAATTCACCTTTAAGTGATCTATCGCTTTTGAAACTATCATAATCGATGTACGCCGATGTCTCATCAGAAACCTTTGAGAAGTAGAATCGATTATAGAAATTCCTCTTTGCACGACGGATGTCGAGATCCATATCCGTCTTCCCCTTCATAACGAATTTCACCATGTCATCACTCGGTATATCAGCGACATCATCCTCCATGTTTTTGATAACCTCCTGCATCGTCATCTCTGGAGTGATATCGATTTCTACCTCATGCATCGTTCTTCTTGCAAAAGGAATGAAATCATATGTAAGTTCATCATCCGTTACATCAATGAGAACGAATCCCTTTCGACCACACTCATCGAAGCCTCTTCCTTCGAGACAACCAGAGTAAACCGCTACGCCTTTTTCATCCAGCTTCTCCTCAGAGTATTTGTGAATGTGTCCGAGTGCCATGTAGGAAATATTCTTCCCTTTAAAATCATCTATTCGAATTGCTTCGTTTGCAGAAACATCTCCGCTTACTTTCTGCCCATGAAGCATTACGATATTTGTTCTGGCAGAATCGAGAACAAGGTTACTTGAAAGAATCGCGCTATTCTTGTCATTAAGTTCACGTCCGGTAATCGTTACGTGTGTATCTTCAGAATCGTAATCATACATTACCCAGTTATCTTCATTAAATCTCTTTAGATTCTCTGGAATGTCTGATTCTCTTACATTCGCAAGGAAGCCAGCGTTATCATGATTTCCTTTAAGATAGAGAAAGTCTATATCCGAATGCTCTCTAATCTCTTCGAGTACGCGATTCTTCGCCATCTTTCTAGTCTGAGCACGATCAAATAAATCTCCAGCTATCATAATCACCTTCACTCGATTCTGTGAAGCGAACTCCACCATTCTTGAGAAAGTATCCAAAAGCTCCTCTCGACGTTCCTTCGCCTGATCACTTGTTAGATTACTTTCCATCTTCGAATCAAGATGTAAATCTGCACAATGAATAATCTTCAAGAATTCTCTCCTCATTCTTTTCAATAATTACATTTTCACAAGTTAAAATTATACCCTTTTTCCGCCTTCTAGTAAATCTTTACCCTTTCTAGTTTTATCTAGATTTGTTAGAATAAATGGGACATCTATAAAACTTATGAACGGAGTAAACTATGGCAAACGAAAAACATATCATTCGTGCTGAAGAAGACACCGAAATCAGCATCAAAGACATACTCGCATTTTGTTTTCTTCACTGGAGAAGTGCAATCGTAATCTGTCTCATTGCAGGTCTTTTAGTCGGCGGTTATAAAGGTTTCAGCACATATCAGACTTCACTAACTGCTCCGGAGACTACTGCTTCCGTGAAAAAATCTGGAATCTCAAATTCTCTTGGACAGTTAAAGAGCTCTATCGACAACAATCTGCTGTACACTGAGAAATCTGATTTCATGAAAATCGACCCTACTCGCGAAAGTCGATCTGAAGTTACAATGATTATTAACACATCATCTACAAATAGTTCTAGAATCCAGGCTCTTAAGAGTGCATATACAAGCCAGCTTAAGAACGGCGAATATCTGAAAGATGCATGTAAAAATTTAGACCTTAACTCTAAATATGTAAGCGACTTAATTTCTATCGCTTCAAACGAAAGTGGAAAGCTTGATTTTTCATCAAATGATAACCAGGGAGCAAATACTTCTGCTCACTTCGATCTTTCTGATGACTCTTCACTTTCTCTAACAATCAGAGTAATCGGTTCTGATAAAAAGACTACTGAAGGTCTTCTCGATGCTATCACCAAAGAAGCTAATAACCTCAACAAAACTCTGAGCGAAGAAGTTTTTTCTCACGACCTCAACTTTGTAGCAAAGAATACAACTACCATTTATGACAAAGAAACATCAGAAACACAGGTCGCAAAACTTCAGAAACTTCTCGAGAGAAAAGCAACTTATAAGGACTACACTACTAAGTTCCAGGAAGAAGTTAATAGCGAAAACGCTACTCTGGTGAATCCAACTCCACAGATTGCAAAGAAAGCATCTGTAAAAGTATTTGTAAAATGGTTTGCTATCGGTGCTTTCGTGACATTCCTCCTTTATGGATTCGTTCTCTGCCTCGTATATGTAATGAGTTCAACACCACTTACAAAGGAACAGTTCGAAAGCCGTTTCAATTTCTTCATCCTCGGTGAATTCTCTGGCGGGAAAGCTTCTTTCTACAAGAAGAATGCTGCCTTCGACAAATGGCTCAGAAAGATTATGGGAATGAAGAAATCTTCTGAAGAAGACGTATACAACCTCATCTCTGCAAACCTGAATGTATATGAAAAAGATGCAAAGTCTTTCCTTATCATCGGTTCTGCAAAAGATAAGCTTGAAACTATTGTAAACAAACTCCAGTCCCAAAAACCGGACTGCAAATTTGCTTACGTAACAGATATTACAAAAAACCCTGAATCAAGAATTGAACTTGATAAGTATGATGAAGTAATCTTCACTGCTGAATATGGCGAAAGCAGCTATGAAGTAATTGCTGAAGAAGTCACTTTGGTTAATAAGTGCGACAAGAAGATTGCTGGTGTGGTGATGATGTAAAATAGCTCATCGCTAAGCTCGATGTATTCTGTTCTAGAGAAATTTGACATAACTAAAAAATAAAATACCACAAGACTCAATAAGTACCCCTGTAACGAACTCTCCCGAGCAATGAAACGCTCGCTCGAGTTTCGTTACAGGGGTTTTCTAAATAGACTATTATAGTGTTGTTTTTTATTTTCTGCGCTTGTACTTCAAAACAACAAAAAGGCTTGTTATTAAAGTACAATATCGTCCATTTCCCCCTCTAACTTGCTTATCCTGTACTTCAAACTTACAAATAAGCTTGTTATTGAAGCACAATGCCAAACTATTTCCTCTCCAACTTGCTTATTCCTTACTTCAAACTTACAAAAAAGCTTGTTATTGAAGTACAATACCAAACCATTTCCTCTCCAACTTGCTTATTCCTTACTTCAAATCACACAAAACTCTTACTATTGAAGTACACCTCAGTCTCGCAGCCGCATTTCAGAGCTTTGCCAGACATAATTATTCCTCCATTTATTTACAAAAACCCTGTAACGTGACTCGAACAAGCTTTTTCATTAGCTTGTGAGAGCACGTTACAGGGTTACTTACAAAATCTTGGACGAGCCTAATTATCTTGAAAAAACTCATATCTCTTGGACGAGACTAATTATCTAGCAAATCTTTCTTTACTCGTTTTATCTCCTCGGCAAACTCTCTCGCTGACATCCTAAGCGCCCCAGCACCAAGGCTTATCTTCTGCACCCAACCGTCGGATGTCACAACCGTTACATTTTTACCCTTCTTACAGAGTTTTGTAACCTCACGTTCAATATATTGGTCTGCTTTCTCATCTTCTTTCGTAAAGACGATTTCAATATTGTGAAGCTTGTTTCGTTCTCCACCATATCCTTTTAAACGATAGGCATCATACACAATCACTACATGATTACCTGTATAGCCCTGATAATCAGAGACAATATCCTCTAATCTACCACGGGCTCCATCGAGATTCGCGCTTGCAATAGAAGCAATTTCCTGCCACGCATTCACGATATTGTAACCATCTATAAAGATATACCTCTCATGGTCGACCGGTTTCTTATCATACTTAGGATCAGAAGCCTTCTCCTCACCATCATCCTCAGGTCTGTAAACCACATTCTCCTTATAGCGCTTTATTTCACCATAAGTTCTAACGAATATCTTCTCTAGCTCCGGATCAAAGGCGTGCATTCCGCGATACTCATTCTCGTCATATCGAGATTCTTTCTCCTCTCGATACTGCGGTCTCACTGAATTACTACCAGCAACCTCATCCTCGTTATCTCTTCCATGCACATAAATAGACTCGTACGGATTATGCGCATCTGTCCTGAAGTCATATCCGACCTTCTCGATAACCTCATCCGCATTATGACAGATATCATATCCACCAGGCTCTACCGAAATCTGTCCCAATCCTCCTGTATACGAACGAACCTCAGCATCATAGTCAGAGAATTCATTGACAGGGATCTTTCCTTCAATAGTCGTAAACTCACCCTCAGTGCTTTGCGAAACTACACGTCCCTTCATCTTCTCTATATCCGTCATAGCGCGTCCGCACTTCTCGAGCGGCACTTTTATCATCACATCATAATAAGGCTCTAAAAGAGCGCTCTCCGCGCGCATAAGAGCATCTCTCACCGCTATCTTCGTTGCCTTAGCGAAATCCCCACCATTTGTATGCTTATTATGAGACTTTCCGCCTGTAATCTCGATGACCACATCTGTAAGAGGAGCACATGTCAGAATCCCATCTAAACGTCTTCTTAAATTTCTCTCAATCTGATGCTGATAATTAATATCGAGAACATCCGTAGAAATCACAGAGCGAACTGCCACTCCACTCCCACGTTCACCCGGAATCATCTTTATCTTCACATCTGCGAAGTGTCGAAGCGGCTCGAAGTGACCATGTCCTTCACACTCCTCCAGAATCGTCTCCTTATACACAACTTCACTTTCAGAAAAAGCTACTCCAATCCCATATTTCTCACGAAGTTTCCCTTCCAGCACCTCTCTCTGAATGGTTCCCATCAGACTAACCTTGATTTCGTCAGTCTTAACCTCATACGAAACCTCGAGTGTAGGATCCTCTTCCTCAATCTCCTTCAATGAAACCAAAAGTGTGTGTGAAGAAACATCATTCAAAGGTTTAACAGTATACGAAACGACCGGTTTCAGTATCGGTTCTGGCGAGTCCTCTTCGCTCCCCAGTCCCTGTCCAGGATACGATGAAGCCAAACCAGTAACCGCAGCGACCTCACCTGCAACCAGCTCCTTCACCGTCTCATATTTCGCTCCGAAAAAGCGTCTAATCTCATCTACCTTCTCACCCGGAAGGACCTCATCCCTAACTTTAAGCGTTCCACCAGTTGCCTTTAGGAATGTCAGTCTCTTCCCGTCAGAACCGCGTCCAATTTTGTAGACCTTCGCGCCAAAATCAGAAGCCCCCTCTACTCCTCTTCCGAAACGCTCTATCACCTCAACAAGTCTGTCTACCGAGTCCATAGTACGAGCACTTCCGAACACAACAGGCGAAACTGAAAGCGCTTCCATCTGAAAGATTACATCTTCATCAGACACGCCTTCTTCAACCAAGAATTTCTCAAGCAAGTCTTCATCCAAACTTGCTAAATCCTCCATCCACTCTTCACCACCGTCTGTCATATCGAGAGGTTCGATATTTAAGCTTTTTCCGATATCGAGAAGAATATCATCACGCGAACGAGTCGAAATATCCATCTTATTTACGAAGATAAATACAGGCACTCGATTCTTCTTAAGAAGTTCAAAGAGCGTTCTCGTATGGCTCTGTACACCATCCGTTCCACTTACCACGAGAACCGCAAAATCGAGAACTGAAATCGTACGCTCGGTCTCACTCGAGAAATCCGCATGTCCAGGCGTATCCAATATCGTCAGTGACAGCGAAGGCGTCTCTAATAAAGCTTGAGAGGAATAAATCGTTATTCCTCTCTGCCTCTCAGTATCATCAAAATCCATTACCGTATCGCCATTATCGACACTTCCCAGATTTCTGATTGCACTGTTTCTATATAATATTGCTTCCGACAAAGTCGTCTTTCCCGCATCTACATGCGCGAGAATTCCTGTCGTTAGAATCTTCTTCACTTCTTTTTCCTCGATCTGTAAACAAACTCTCTCTGAATATAGTAGCTGAGAAAGAAGAGAGTCACGTCAACGATAATCTTTATCACCACTTCAAACGCTTCAGAAGTAAGCACCACGAGTCCTGTTACAATACCTGCGCTAGTTAATCCCTGACAAATTGCAAGGAGTACATATTTTAGGACAGCACTTCTCTTTCGTTCCTTGCTCTTAAACACGAATACATAATTTACCAGGAAGTTGTATGTAGCTGAGATAATACGAGCTTCCACTCCTGATGCGAAGACATCCCATTCACCCGGATATATTCCTGCGTTTAGTTTGCAGAACAGGGCAAACAAAAGTATGTCCACAACACTCGACGAAAGCGAAGAGAACATAAACCGAAGGAACATCCCGCCGAAAATCTTATAGATTCGAATCGAATCCTTCACCGGGTTAAAGTGTGTAGTATGATTCTCCTTCGAGTCATAAACCGTCTCAATCGTAACCTCTTCAATTCCGACCTTATCCTTCGTCTCGATAAGCATGCGAGTCTCATACTCGAATCTGTCACCCTTCGTCATCAACAGGTCCTTCATGAAATCTCTTGAGATTCCGCGAAGTCCCGTCTGAGTGTCGCTGATAGAAAGACCAGTAAAGAACTTAAACACCTTTACTGTAATCTTGTTTCCCAACCTGCTCTTTCTCGGAACTCCCGGATCATCGAAATCTCTCACACCGAGAATCAACTTATTCGGGCATTTTATAAGCTTATCCACAATCGCACGGATACAATCAGGCGTATGCTGTCCATCAGAATCCGCAGTCACACACCCAATCGCCTCAGGCATATTCGTAAGGATATAGGAAAAAGCATCTTTTAAACCCTTTCCCTTTCCCATATTTACTTCATGTTCTAAATATACTCCGCCCTTCTTCGAGATTATCTCTTTTGCCCTATCGAAAATCTCATCATAAGAAGAATTACTACCATCATTTAAAAGCACAACAGGAGCTATATTTTTCTCATCTAATTCTATTAATAAATCAATGAGTCTTTCATCCGGCTCATAGGACGGAATCACTATCGGTACGAGACTAGCCATTTTATTTTTCCTTCTTCACGCTATATCCAAATTTACCAAGTATATTCCCTAGTTCAAAATACTGTCCATGCGAATACACCACCGGCTTGGACTTCTCAAGCGCAAAGCGCTGTTTTTCATCCATGTACTTCGTCGATACATGAACCGAAAGAACTTCAGCCACAAACATATCATGCGAACCGAGTTCTAATTTCTCCTTTACCCTACATTCGATAGAAACTGGAGATTCTGCAACCATCGGAGCTTTAATTTCATCACAAGGAAGCGGAGTGAGATTTGTCTCCTTCCACTTGTCTACGTCTTTACCAGAACGAACTCCACAGTAATCCAGCGCCTTAGTCATATTTTTTGACGCGAGATTTACCGTGAATTCTCCGGTTTCTTCTATCATGTGATGTGAATATCTAGATGGTTTAACAGAAATAGAAAGCATAGGCGGATTCGTACAAACCGTACCCGCCCACGCTACTGTAATTAAATTGCTTTCTTTTTCGATATCTCCGACACCTACGAGCACACATGGAAGCGGATAAAGCATGTTTCCACCTTTCCATGTCATCTTCTCCGTTTCAGGAGCGCTCTTCGGCATAGATTTTATATAAGTACTTCTCTTTTTAGGTTTCTTTTTTTCTTTACTCATTATTCCAGCGTAAATCCTTTTTTCCTAAGTATCATAACTAAAGCCATTTCTACTATCATCATGATCGGCATAACCATCATAGCTACACCGCTTTCAAGTCTATACGCTATTATACCAGTAATCAAGAATCCAAGCGAGGAAATTCCTGCAACCAAAAGTGCATATGGAAGCTGAGTATTTACATGATTTACATGGAGACAGTTTGCACCCGCCGATGACATAATCGTCGTATCTGAAATAGGCGAGCAATGATCTCCACAGATTGAACCAGAAAGCACTGCAGCAATCGCTACTGCGAGAATTTCATGACTTCCTACAAACACATCACACACGATTGGAATAAGAACAGTAAATGTTCCCCAGCTAGAGCCCGTCGCAAACGCGAGGAAGACACTCACGATAAACAGAATAAATGGAAGGAACATCTTTATCGCTCCTGCTCCACCGGCCACCAAATCATGAATGAAGATATTCGCCCCGAGAAGCGATGTCATCGCAGAAAGTGTCCATGCGAGAATCAGAATAAGGATTGCACCACACATGTTCTTGAACCCCGCAGGAAGCGCATCCATAAATTCTGTAAATGTTACAACGCCTCTTACCAGATAGAATACCGCTGTAAACAATATCGCAAGAAGTGATGCCATACAGAGTGACTTTCCTGACTCACATCCACTGAAAGCTTCGAACACATTTTTCCCTTGGAAAAAGCCGCCCGTGTAAAGCATGAAGAATACAGCCGATACAATGAGGAAAGTTACAGGTACGATAAGATCTAAAACGCCACCATTCTTCTTCTCATCTGTGTTTGCCTTGTCATCAAAAGGTCTTTCCGGTGTCGTATACAAATCACCTTTAATCGCATTCTTCTCGTGCTCTCTCATAGGTCCGAAATCTACTTTCATAGAAATCATAGACACCATAAACACAAGTGTAAGAATCGCATAGAAATTATATGGAATCGTACGTAAAAACATAATGAAACCATTTATATTTGAATCAGCCGGAACTGAGTTTGTGACTGCTGCCGCCCAGCTTGAAATAGGCGCAATAATACAGATTGGTGCTGCTGTCGAATCGATAAGATACGACAGCTTCGCACGTGAAATCTTGTACTCATCTGTAACTGGCCTCATTACTGAACCTACTGTAAGACAGTTGAAATAATCATCGATAAAGATAAGTACGCCCAGAAGCATAGTAGCAAGCGATGCTCCCACGCGTGTCTTTATATGCTTTTTCGCGAAATCACCGAAGGCTCTCGCACCACCTGATGCATTAATAAGCGCAGTAACCCATGCAAGCATAACCACAAACACTAGAATACTTGCATTCGATGTCTTGGTAATAGTTGTTACGATACCGCCCTTCTCACTATAGAGAAGAGTATTATAAAAGATTTCCAAATTTCCGTTTGAGTAGAAAAGTGCTCCGACCAAAATACCCGTAAAGAGCGATGAATATACCTCTTTCGTGAATAGAGCCATAAGAATTGCTATTATAGGTGGAAGAAGCGAATACCCAGTCGCATAAAACTTCGATGTATGATGTGCCTGCACCGGATTATTTGCTGTGTTTACAATTAGAAATGCTAATATTAATAATGCGATTGATGTAAGTACTATCGTTATCGCCTTTTGTTTTTTATTGCTCCCCGCGGGAATCCCGTCCATAGATTTAAAACCTCCAAAATCTAAAAATACGTGAGTATATAATAGCCGATATGAGATGTTTTGAAAAGATTCATTTTATAAACTTTACATCAAATTTGTTTCAAGTATGGTTATCTTTTGTAAAAAATGAACAAAAAGCCCCCGAAGGGGCTTTTAATCT
>DAISYI010000012.1:0-2130 GCA_036825385.1 Lachnospiraceae bacterium
GATGAAATGCGTATCGCAGAGGAACTTATTCGAGAGAAGAGACTTAAAGGAATTATATTCTTAGGAGGTCTCATGGAGAATCCGGACAAGGTTCTAAAACATCTCGATATTCCTTATGTTCTCTGCACAGTTGCGAAGAATGCGGATGTCTTCGAATGCCCTATGGTTGGAATCGATGACGTGAAGGAAAGTATGAAGGCAGTGTCATATCTTTGCGAAAAAGGTCATAAGAAAATTGCAATGATTGCTGGTTTCAAGGGCGATAAGGGTGTCGGTGCACTTCGATTAGAAGGATACCAGAAGGCGCTTCAGAAATTTGGTGTTGAGTACGATGAATCGCTTGTACTTTATATGGATGATACACTTCCTGATTATTCGTACGAGAATGGATATGCTGTAACGAAGAAGTTCCTTGAGAGTGGCAAAGATTTTTCCGCGCTATTTGCTGCGTCTGATACAACAGCTTTCGGTGCGTATCGTGCAATCTTAGAATCTGGTAAGAGAATACCAGAAGATGTGTCTATTGTAGGATTTGATGGTATCAACATGACGAATTTTATGTATCCATCGCTTACGACGGTGAGACAGCCGGGTGAGAAGATGGCGAGGGAGGCTGTTCGTCTTCTTCACGAAGCAATCGAGGGTGAAACCGAAGTAAAGAAGACTTGTTTTTCCGCAGAATTAATTGAGAATGAATCTGTGAAAAAGTTCGCATAGTTGAAGCTAAAGTAGTAAAATATAATTTAGATGTAAACCCAATATATTAGACATGAAAGGGGTATAAAAATGCCAGGAATAGTTTTATTAGTTGTACTAGTTGTTTTACTTGCAATTCTTATTGCGTGCCTCAGAATCGTACCACAGGCACATTGCTATGTGATTGAAAGACTTGGAAAGTATCATGCTACATGGCCAGCAGGAATTCATATTCTTGTGCCAATCATAGACAGAGTGGTTCGCAGAATCTCACTTAAAGAGCAGGTTCTCGATTTCCCACCACAGCCTGTTATTACAAAGGATAACGTTACTATGCAGATTGACTCTGTAGTGTATGCTAAGGTTTTTGACCCTGAGAAATATACATACGGAGTTGAGAATCCTATTCGTGGTCTTCAGAACCTCACAGCTACAACACTTCGTAACGTAGTTGGTGAGATGGAGCTCGACCAGACACTCACATCTCGTGATGAAATCAACGAGAAGATGAGAACTGTTCTCGATGCTGCTACAGATGAATGGGGACTTAAGGTTACTCGAGTAGAGATTAAGAATATTAATCCTCCTAAGGAAATCGAGGAGGTTATGACAAAGCAGATGAGAGCTGAGCGTGAACGTCGTCAGACAGTACTCGAGGCTCAGGCACATCAGGAAGCTGTAGTCGCTCGTGCAAAGGGTGATAAGGAAGCTAAGGAGCTTGCGGCTGAAGCTGAGTCAAATGCACAGATTTTCCTTGCAAAAGGTCGTGCTGAATCTATTAGACTCGTATATGAAGCTCAGGCAGAAGGTATCAGAAAGCTTAACGAAGCAAATGTTTCTGAAGGCGTTCTTCGTCTGAAAGGACTTGAGGCTTTGAAAGATGTAGCAGATGGACAGGCTACGAAGATTTACATGCCTACAGAACTTGCATCTGCAGTTGCAGATCTCGGAATCTTAGGTGATGCTTTCGCTGACAAGATGGGAATTGATGGAAATACTTTTTCACGTAACGACTATAGAGAACTGAAGAGTGAAGAATTAAAGAAAAAAGATAAATGTGTGAGACAGAGTACATCAAAGGAAGGAATCAACGCAGCTCTGACTACAGAGGATTTATCAGCAGATCTTTCTGTAGAAGCGTACACACAGGGCAGAAGTACTACAGTTTAGCCAGTAAATAATAGGGATTTGGCGAGCGGGGATTGTGAATTATTCATAGTTCTGGCTCGCTTTTTTTGGATAATATTTATATTTAATTATTAGCTGAAAAAACCGATATATTTAAGTAGGCGATTCTAATATTTAAAATCTCAAGGAGGCTCTTAGTGAGGGACGACTTTTTTAAAAACGGATACGAGATAATTAAGAACATCGACAAAACATCTGAGGCACTCTATCAGAGGAAGGTGGAGGCCGACGGAATGCTCCAAATAG
>DAISYI010000012.1:2141-4632 GCA_036825385.1 Lachnospiraceae bacterium
TACTGTTCTCACAGCTGTTAGCTGGTGAGGAGCGGGCGAATGATGTAGAGAAACTTCAGAACTGGGCGCACGTGAATCAGATTCTGTTGGACGCAGTAGAACAGAAGGACATCATTATGATTGCAGATATTCTGCATTTTGAGGTAAAACCGGCGATAAAGGCGCTTGTTGATTAGGAGTGGCTTATGGATATTTTTGAGAAGAATGATGCGGCTTTTTTTGAAGAGTATAAATCGCATCTTAAGAGATATGATGGCAATGGTCCGTTCTTTGTAGTCGAAGCGAAAAATGGAATGCCTATAATCTGTGTAGATTTGGGTAATGAGAATGTGCTTAGAATGTCTAGCTTCTATGATCCGGAGCATGAAGCAAAGGAATGGGCGAAGCAGTACAAGGAAGAAGAAGTAAACACAAGACTTGCGATATATGGTTTTGGAAATATCTACTATCTTAGAGCACTTCTCGCAGATGCATGGGAAGATAGCGTATTTCTCGTTCGTGAGCCAGATGAGCAGTTCTTTGATTTCATTATGTCTACGTTTGATGTGACTGATCTAATTAAAAATAAACAGCTTTTTCTAGTGCCACCATGGGAAGATGATAATCAGCTTAGAATAAAGGTCTCACAGGTCGTAAAGATTTGGGGAGATGATAGTATTCAGGGTATTACGATGCCGGGATATACTCCTAATGAGGATTTCCTAGAGATGTGTAGAAGACAGGAGCTCGTATGGAGCACAAGTCAGGGCTTTCAGTATCTCCTCGGACAGAGATCTATCTTTAATATGATGTATGCTTTGTGGAATATAGGGCTGAATTATTCTTATAGAGACCTCTTAGACCGACTTCCAAAGGAAATGCCTGTTATCGTTGTAGCAGCAGGTCCATCACTTCTTAAGAATGGACACCTTCTGAAAGAGTTTAAAGGAAGAGCTCTAATAATTGCTGTAACTAGGGCAGCTGCTCCTCTGAGAAAGATGGGGGTAGAAGCAGATATGGTTTCTACAATCGATGCTGCTCAGAGGTTGTATAGTATTAAGCCAGAAGATATAGGAAATGCGAGAGTTTTAATTGATTCTCAGGGTAACTACGAAATTCAGCAGGCGTATAAAGGAAAGGTTATTTATGCAAATGAGCCTTACTTTATGACTAAAGCCCCAGGATATGAAGGTAGAGGTTTTCCTCTAGTTGGTGACAATGGAGGATCGGTTGCTACATGGACTGTAGAACTTATGAAGGAATCTGGCTTCAAGACTATTATCGTAGTTGGACAGGATCTGGCTGCGCAGAAGACTGGTGTGACACACGCTGATGGTAAAGCAGAACGTGATAATCAGACATATCATGAAGTCGAGGGAATAAATGGTGAAACAGTTTATTCTCGAGCTGACTGGGATAGATTCCGTTATTTCTATGAAGACGATATTATCAAAGATTCAGATATCAGATTTATAGATGCTACTGAAGGTGGAGCTCTTATTAAGGGTTCTGAGGTTATGACACTTCAGGAAGTATTGGACACGGTTTGTACGAAAGAATTTGATTTAGAGAATATATTCGATGGACTTCCACATCCGCAGACGGAAGAAGAGATTCAGATGAGCCGTGATTATATCACAGAACAGATGGATCACATTAAGGATATTAGAAAGTATCTGAAAGAAATGAAGTCCATAGCAGGTCAGGTTCGTCGAATGATGAAGTATAAGACGAAGACTCATAAAGAGATTTCGAAAAAAGTTGAGCGCTTAAATCCTATTAAGGATAAGCTTGCAGAATATGATATTTATAATTTTGTTGCTAGAAGTGCTATTAGAGAGCCAAGTATGGTACCGATGTTGGGTGGTAATTTCTCGATGGATACCAGAGCTGTGCACGAGTTTGGTAAGCTCGAAAACTACTGTGAAGTTGTTTTGAAAGGCTGTGATGATTTCGAAGAAGGCGTATGGGATTTCATCAATGAAAAGAACGAACTTGATTTTAATGAACCTGTTCAGAAAAATACAAAATAAATGTATTTTATCCTTGAAAATAAGGCAATCAAAGTGTAGCATAAGGATTGACTGAATTTTTTTATACTAGAGTTTTGAATGGTAATAGGAGGTTTTAAAATGTCTGGTAAATCAGAAAAGAAAAAAGGAACAAAAAGGGGAAGCGTATCGACCAAACTGCTTCTTACAGTAGTTCCAATTACAGCAGTTGCAATTATCGGAATTATTGCTGTACTCGTACTTAGATCAGGTAGCATCATTAGAAATACATCAAATGATTCGCTTACTGAAGAATCACAGAAAGAAGCTGAAGAACTTGGTACAACAATGCAGGTTCTCGAGAATGAGATGGATGCATATGTAAATACAGTCCTCGCTGCAAAGATGACTGATAAGGCTCAGATTGCTGAAGCTCTTAAAGATACACTTAAAGAAAGTGATCTAGTACCTAACGGCCTTTACATTGGTATGGAAGATAATACCTGGATTGATCCTTCAGG
>DAISYI010000012.1:4642-17580 GCA_036825385.1 Lachnospiraceae bacterium
TCAGGATGGGAACCAGATGCTGGATACGTTGTAAAAGAGAAAGATTGGTTTAAAGAAGGTCTGGATCATGATACATTTAAAACTGGAACACCTTATGTTGATGAAAGTACAGGTGGCCTTGTAGTTTCAATTACAAGAAAGGTTACACTTGCAGACGGTAGAGTTGGTGTTGCGGCAGCTGATGTTAACCTTGATTCTCTAGTAAAGAAGGTTGGAAAGATGAAGCCTATGAAGACAGGTGGAGCTGTACTTCTTTCAGAAGACTGTGTTCTTTCTTACTTCAAGAAGAATCTTAACGGTAAGAAGATTGATGAAGCAAATGATTCATACCTTAAGAAACTCGCTGACATGGCAGGCTCACAGGCTGGCAAGGGAGTAGTTGAGGTTAAGTCTTACGATGGAAATACATACAATGATGTATTTACAAAGGTTAAAGGTACTGACTGGACACTTATCTGCTCAGTAAATAAGGAAACAGTACTCGCTGAACTTAACAAGTTCACACTTCTTTGCTATATCCTTATGGTTGTTGTAATTATTGTAATCAGCCTTATTCTCTGGAGAGTAATGACTGTTATTATTACAAAGCCGGTTAAGAAGCTTACAAAGATGATTCTTAAGATTTCTGATGGTGACTTTACAGTTAGAGTAGATAAAGGATCAAACGATGAAATCGGTATGATGAATGATGCTATGGGCAACTTCGTTGAACGTATGCATTCAACACTTGGTGACATTTCTAATGTTACAAATAAACTTGCAAACGAAGCTGAGAACAGTAAGAGCGCATCAAGCTCACTTAATACACAGGCTCGTGAGCAGTCTGATTCTATGGAACAGATTAAGGATACTATGGAAGGTATGGCTTCAGCTGTATCAGAACTTGCTGATAACGCTACAAACCTTGCACAGGAAGTATCTGACCTTATGGAAAGAGGACATGAGACAAATAAGACTGTTGAAGCCCTCGTTACTAAGGCTCAGAGCGGACAGGAAGCTCTTAAGACTGTAGAAGGTGGAATTGAAGCTGTTTCATCTGCTATGAATGATATGAACGATGTAGTAACAGAAGTTGGTGAATCTACAGAGAAGATTAACTCTATCATCGAGATGATTAACTCTATCGCAGAGCAGACTAACCTCCTTTCACTTAATGCTTCTATCGAAGCTGCTCGTGCTGGAGAAGCTGGTAGAGGATTTGCTGTAGTTGCTTCTGAAATCGGTAAGCTTGCAAATGATTCTGCAGATTCTACAACTCAGATTGCTAACATTCTTCAGGATATCACAGCTCAGATTAGAGATCTTTCTAAGAAGTCTGCTGAGAACATGAAGAAGATTGAAGACAGTACAAATGCTGTAAACACAGCCGGAGATACATTCAAGGAAATCTTCAATGACCTTGATGTAACAGGTGATACTGTATCAGATATGATTAACCGTGTAGGTAAGGTAGATGAGATTGCTACAAACGTAGCTGCTATCTCAGAAGAGCAGAGTGCTTCTACAGAAGAAGTTACAGCTTCTATCGATATGCTTGCAACATCAGCTGGACGTGTAGCAGATGAGTCTATGGATGTAGATGCATCAGCTAATACAGTTTCTGTTTCTGCAACTGCAATCGAAGATTATGTAAATAGATTTAAGCTTTAATCTCGGTTATGTAAATTAATAGTAAGCAAAAAAACACCCATGATTTTGTAATGAAAAACAAAATCATGGGTGTTTTTATTGCTTTTATTTAGTTTGGTAAGAGATTAAAGTTTAAATTTATTTACAATACGTTTGGGGAGGGATTAAAGTTTAAATCTATTTACAATACGTTTTTTTGTTAAATCTTTAATAATTGTTTAATTTTATGAGGTTGGTTACTTTGATAGAATGATAATGTGGCGAAGGTTTAATCTTTTGAAGGAAATGAGGTGAATACCGTGACATTTTTTTCAGAGCTAGCTTTGGTCGGGGCATATCTAAAAGAAAGATATAAGAACAGAATTAATTTCTTGGGCGATTTAAATTGTTTCGTCCTTCTTGGCGTGTGTATTCTCGCAATCTCAGTAGATAATAAATTTGTGTTTTTTGATTTGGGTACGTGGTCTTTTACGATAAAGGATGTGCCTCTCATGGTTGTGAGTGTGCTCCTCGGACACATTGCGGCTATGATTGCTGTGCTTTTTACCGTCATCATTCGTTCGTTCTCTAATGGCGTAGTAGCGTATACTTCTTTCGTCTATTTATTGATAGCTTTAGCAACACATTATTTCGTGTCTCGTGGTTGGTATAAATCAATAAAGAAACTAATAGCCTGTGCTTTGATGCTTGCATTGATAGTAGGGGATGGATGGAATGCAATAACATTCATCGTAGATGGAAACTTTATGTCTTCGTTTACATTGGATGTCTTCCTTAAGAGTTACGTTGGTGGCCTGGTAGAAGTAATAATTGCTCTTGCGATTACAATGGGAATATTCAAGAAGGCTCCTTTAAGGATAAAGAAGTCTTTCTGGTATCTAAATAGAGAGACTCAACAGAGTGAAATTGACCAGAAAGTTCGACGCTCGAGGCTTAGCCGTTCAATTACTACGGTTCTCATGGCCTTTTTGATTTTAGTAAACATTCTGGCTGTTGTCGCAGTAAACTACCTCTTGCCTACAATTGAAGATAAGAGGAATATGACATTGTCTAATCAGGTTACAGAGGTAAATAAACCATTAGGGAATTCTCCGAGACTAGAAATGGATGAGGATCTTATTACCTTTGATTTGAAGATTTTGATGCTTCTGTCGTCTATTTCGATTTCAATTGGTATGATAGTAGATTATCTGGCGCAGAGATATGTCTCTAAACCTATTGTTAGAATGTCCCACGAAATGAAGAAACTTGCAGAAGCAGAAGATGAAGAAATCTATGATGAAATCGAATCGATAAAGAGACTTGATGTTCGAAATCGTAACGAAATTGGAGACTTATATAGCTCATTTAGATTTTTGGCGTATAAGCTTGTTGAACGAATTGAACTAATTATGGCAGAGCAGAAGCTTGAAGAAGATCTTCGAGTGGCAAACAAGACTAGTGAAGCGAAATCACACTTTCTTTCTAGTATGTCACATGAAATTAGAACGCCTATTAATGCAGTTCTCGGAATGAATGAAATGATTCTGAGAGAGACCGATGATCCCAAGATTTCTGAGTACGCGACAAATATCGAGTCATCCGGAAAAACTCTCCTTACACTGATCAACGACCTTTTGGATTTCTCGAAAATTGAAGCTGGAAAGATGGAAATCATAACTGAAGAATATGAACTCTCATCTCTGATAAATGACCTGATAAACATGGTTGCCGTCAGAGCGAAGAACAAAGGTCTAGAATTCAAAGTCGATGTAGATAAGGATGCACCGAGTAAACTTTTAGGCGACGATATTCGAATTAAACAGTGTGCTCTAAACGTCCTTACTAATGCGGTGAAATATACGCAGCAAGGATCTGTTACACTTCAGATTCGTACGGAAAAAGCAGCAGACGATACAGTAGATTTGTGCTTCAGAATTATTGATACTGGAATCGGTATAAAGGAAGAGGATATCGAAAAACTCTATTCGCCATTTGAAAGAATAGAAGAGAGTCGGAACAGAACGATAGAGGGAACTGGACTTGGAATGAGTATTGTTATGCAGCTTCTGAATCTGATGGGGTCTAAACTTGAGGTGAGTAGTATTTATGGGGCAGGTAGCGATTTCTCTTTTTCCATAAGACAGAAAGTTGTTTCATTTGAGCCAATCGGTGATTTCAATGAAGCATATAAGAGAGCGCTGGCTGCTAGGGACAAGTATAAAGTAATGTTTAAGGCTCCGGATGCGAAGATACTTGTAGTTGATGATACGACGATAAACCTTACGGTTGTAAAGGGGCTTCTGAAGGAAACGGGTATTCAGATTGATACGGCTGAAAGTGGTTTTGAAGCTCTCGATAAGGCGAACAAGATTCGATATGACATAATCTTTTTGGATCATAGAATGCCTGAAATGGATGGCGTTGAAACGTTGGATAGATTAAAGGCGGCTAAAGAGAACATGAACATAAATACGCCGGTTATTGCACTTACAGCGAATGCTGGTGTCGGCGCCAGAGAAGAATACATGAGATTAGGGTTTGACGATTATCTATCGAAACCGATTGAGTCACATGATTTGGAAGAAATGATTAAGCGGATTCTTCCGGACAATCTCGTAAATCTTCCGGGCAGTAAAGCGTTTGAAAGCGCGCCTAAGCGCCAGATTGAGATGGATATATCCACATTGCCAAGCATAGAAGGCGTAGATGTGAATGCTGGAATAGCAGCAACTGGAAGCGAAGATATTTATAAAGAAGTAATCATTCAGTTCTCAGAAACGATTGATGATAAAATTGCCGACATTATGAAAGCTTTCCAGGAGAATGATTTTAGAACTTATACAGTTTTGGTTCATGCACTCAAGAGTTCAGCACGATTAGTTGGAGCGAAGGAACTATCAGAAATGGCTGCAACTTTAGAGGAGGCGGGAGACAAAGAGAACCTCATGTTTATCCGTCTTATGACGGGAGATTTGATTTCTCTATATGCTTCATTTAAAGAACGCTTACGACCGTTAGTGGAACTCTTCACTGGCGAAGGTGAAGATGATGAGCAGGAAAAAGCAGAAGCTCCACGTGAGGAGATAGACGAAATCTGGTCAGCTCTTCTAGAGATGGTTGAGGCTTTTGATTTCGACAGTGCAGATGATGCTTATAACGCTCTAAAGGGATATAAGCTTCCTAGCGAGTATCAGTGCAGGATGAGTGATATAAAGAAAGAACTTAAAGCGGTAAATAGAGATGCTCTTCTTAAAATACTGAAGATGGAGGGTTGATATGGGAAATGACAAAGTAATTCTTGTGGGTGATCACAAGAGATTTATGGTAAATTCTATTGTAAAGGGAATCAAAGAACATGAAATAGAGGTAGATGCGCTTTTCCCAACAGTGAATTTGCTTTCAGAGGCGGATCCAGAAGTTAAACTCTATATTATCTTCCTGGGAGACGACATGAATGCTGATGCCCTTAATTATCTTTCTGACAAGATGAATAAGGAAGGACTCATTATGTACGCTATCGGTTCACAGGAAGAACTTAATAGCGTGTACAACTATATTCCTGAGGCGGCATTTAAGAAGACTTATCTCAGACCTCTGAACATTCAGGAACTTGTACAGGATCTTCAAGCTGGCTTCTATGATGCTGAGACTGCGGAATCTAAGAAGAGGATTCTCGTAGTAGATGATGATGGGGTTATGCTTAGAACGATTAAATCATGGCTTGAGATGGATTATAACGTCTCGATGGCTAACTCTGGTGTAGATGCTATCACTTTTCTCGCAAAGAATAGAGTTGATCTCGTTCTTCTGGATTATGAGATGCCTATTACGGATGGACCAACGGTTCTCGGCATGATTAGAGCACAGAATGACTTGCAGGATCTCCCGGTTATGTTCCTGACATCAAAGGATGATAAAGAAAGTGTGGTAAAAGTTTTAGAACTCCGTCCAGCAAAGTATCTGTTGAAGAATAGTCCGCCTGAAGAGCTAATTGCGAGCATTGATGATTTTTTCATGGGACGTGGATAAATACATGAAAAGTCATAGGTTTTTTATTCAAATAAGGGTTGTTGTGATATAATACACTACATTGGGAAAAAATGACGATTTAGTCAGGAGGGTTTTATGTTTACAGAAGAGTATAAGCGTTGGGCAGGAATGGATCTCATCGATCCAGATTTAAATGCTGAGCTTAATTCAATAGAAGGTGACGAGGAAGCAATCAAGGATCGCTTCGCAGTTGCTCTTAAATTCGGTACAGCTGGACTCAGAGGTACACTTGGAGCTGGAACTAACAGAATGAATATCTGGGTAGTTCGCCAGGCGACACAGGGTGTAGCTGATTGGGTAAAGACAGAAGGAGGAAGCAGCAGGTGTTCTCGCGGCAAATGGTATTAATGTACGTATCTATGACGCACTTATGCCAGTTCCAGCACTTAGCTTTGCAACTCGTTTCTATAACTGTAATGCAGGTATTATGGTTACAGCATCACACAACCCTGCACAGTACAATGGATACAAAGCATACGGCCCAGACGGCTGCCAGATGACAGACGATGCTGCAGCTGTAGTATATGATTCAATCCAGAAGACAGACGTACTTACAGGTGCGAAGTATATGTCTTTTGCAGAAGGTGTTGAGAAGGGACTTATCAAGTTCGTAGGTGATGATTGTAAGGAAGCTTTCTATGCTGCAATCGAAGAGCGCCAGGTTCGTCCAGGTCTCTGCAAGACAGCTGGTCTTAAGCTCGTATACTCACCACTTAATGGTACAGGTCTCATCCCTGTAACACGTGTTCTTAAGGACATGGGTATCACAGATATAACTATCGTGCCTGAGCAGGAATATCCAAATGGATACTTCACAACATGCTCATATCCTAACCCAGAGATTTTTGAAGCTCTTGAGAAGGGACTTGCACTTGCTAAGGAAACAGGCGCAGACCTCATGCTTGCAACAGATCCTGATGCAGACCGTGTAGGTATCGCTATGAAGTGTCCAGATGGCTCATATGAACTCGTATCTGGAAATGAGATGGGTGTACTTCTTCTCGATTACATCGCATCATCTAGAATAGAGAACGGTACTATGCCTGAAAAAGCAGTAGCCGTTAAATCACTTGTTTCTACTCCACTTGCAAATGAAGTTGCTAAACATTATGATGTAGAACTTCGTGAAACACTTACTGGTTTCAAGTGGATTGGTGATCAGATTGCCAGACTTGAAGCCGATGGTGAAGTAGATAGATTTATCTTCGGATTCGAAGAGAGCTATGGATACCTTGCAGGCCCATATGTAAGAGATAAGGATGCTGTTGTTGCATCTATGCTTATCTGTGAGATGGCTGCATACTATAGAAGCATCGGTTCATCAATCAAAGAACACCTCGAGGAAATCTATAAGCAGTACGGCAGATTTCTTAATGAAATTGATTCTTTCTCATTCCCAGGACTTTCTGGTATGGATAAGATGGTAGGAATCATGGATGACCTCAGAAAGAATCCGCTCAAGGAAATCGCTGGCATCAGTGTAGCTGAATTCATTGATTACGAGGATACAGCTTCTACTGGACTTCCTAAGTCAAACGTACTTAGATTCAACCTTGAGAATGGTGAGACAGTAATTGTACGTCCATCAGGTACAGAACCAAAGATTAAGATTTACTACACAACAAAGGGCGCTGACCTTAAGGAAGCAAAGGCTCACAGAGAGAACCTTTCAAACTCAGTAAAATCTATCTTTGCATAATTTAAATACTTGACAAGGCTGTTATAATGAATGACAGTAGTGAAAAAATATGTTGGAGGAAACAAAAATGGCAGAAATTAAAGAATATGTAAGCTCAGATATGCTTATCGGAGATATCATTCGTGAGTACCCAGACGCAATCAATGCACTTATGGATTGTGGAATGGGATGTGTAGGATGTCCTGCATCACAGGGTGAATCACTCGAGCAGGCAGCTATGGTGCACGGACTTAACCCTGAAGAAGTTCAGGCTTATGTAAACAACGTACTTACAGAGAAGCTTGCATAATTATTATGTTGGATATTATTTTAGACGTATGTAAAGATACGGTGAAGCTGATTCCATTCCTTTACCTTACATTCCTGTTTATGGAATATTTGGAGGATGTAGCGCATGAGGGATCAGTTAAACTGCTGAAGAAGTTTCCTGCGGTTGGACCACTCATAGGTTCTGCGGCGGGTACCTTCCCTCAGTGTGGATTCTCGGCAGCAGCTTCATCCTTATATTCAGGCGGAGTAATCTCCCTCGGAACACTTATAGCAATCTTCTTATCTACTTCAGATGAGATGCTTCCTATTTTGATTTCGGAAAAAGCTCCTGTAGCTACAATCCTTTCAATTGTTGGAGCAAAGTTTGCTATCGGTCTTGTTTCAGGTATTATAATTGACATTGTATTTAATATCTGGAACAAAAGACATCCGCACAAGGAACACCACATTCATGATCTCTGTGAAGATGATCATTGCGGTTGTGAGGAAAGTCATAATATCTTTCTTGCAGCGCTCAAACATACAGCGGAAGTGCTTGTGTTTATCTTTGTGATTTCGCTTCTTGCAGCATTCCTTATCGAAGGAATTGGACAGGATAGAATTTCAGAGTTCTTGAGCATGAATGAAGTGGCGGGTATATTCCTTGCTTCATTGGTTGGTTTGATACCAAACTGTGGTGCTTCAGTTGCGCTTACTACGTTGTTCTTAAAGGGACTCATTACTTATGGACAGGTAATGGCTGGACTTCTCGTAAGTGCTGGTGTAGGGCTTCTTGTTCTCTTTAGAACTAATAGAAGAAACATAAAGGGTTCGATTTCAATTGTTCTTCTTTATGCCGTAGGCGTAATTTGGGGACTTATATTGAGCCTGTTTTAAATACGTGATAATCGAAAAAGAGCTTAGCGGTGATGAGTCCGCTAAGCTCTTTTTCTGAAGTTAAATATGTAGAAGGAGTTTGATGAGTAAGCTATTTAATCTTGAACTGAGCAATCAGATGATTCAGGCTGTCAGACTGATTTGAAAGCTGCTGTGATACGGAACTTGACTCCTGAGCAGTAGCTGTGTTTGCCTGAATAACACCGGAAATCTGTTCGATTCCTTCGCTGATTTCGTTCATACTCTGTGACTGTGATGTTGCAATCTGACCTGTTTCCTGGATGATAGCAACTACTTCGTCTACAGATTCCTTTACCTTGAGAAGGGCTGCCTGTGTTTCAGATACAACAGTATTTCCTTCTTCGATTTCTCTCAATGTATCATTGATAAGTTCCTGAGTATGCTGAGCTGCTTCAGAAGAGTTCTGAGCAAGCTTACTGATTTCTTCAGCAACAACTGCGAAACCTCTACCTGCTTCACCAGCACGAGCAGCTTCGATAGAAGCATTCAGTGAAAGGAGTGCTGTCTGTGAAGCAATATCTTCAATAGTATTGGCAATTGTAGCAATCTCATTTGAAGATTCTGTAATACCAGTCATAGCCTTTGTTACGAGATCCATCTTCTCAGCGCCTACAGCCACATCATCCTTTACTTCAATTACCATCTTAGAACCACGATTTGCAGAATCTGCCATGTTCTGAGTCTGGCTGCTTACTGTCTGTACGGAAGCTGTAAGCTCTTCGATAGCTGCAGCCTGATCTGTAGCACCTTCAGCAAGGCCATTCGCACCGGTTCTCATATTGTTAGCACCAGCTGAAACTTGTTCAGATGAATCCTTTACCATACCGAGTGTGGCTGAAAGCTTGCTTGTAATATCAGTTACTGCTGTTCTGATAGGTGCGTAATCATTTATGTACAAATGTGGTTTATCTGTGTCTGCTGTGAAGTCACCACTAGCAACTTTATCAAGTGTAGCTGAAATGTCTTCTACGATGTATTGTGTAGCAGTAGTAGATTTCTTGAGGTCCTGTGCAAGTGTTCCGAGTTCATCTTCAGATTCATAGGTAATATTAATATCGAGAAGTTTTCCTTCGGCCATTGAAGCAGCAGCTTCTTTCAATTCTTCTACTGGAACAGTAACTGCTTTCTCGAGCTGTCTCTTCATGTTTCTGACATAAAGAAGTGTGCATACAACAATAACGATTGTTGCTACAAGAGCAATTGAGATAATAAGTATAAGCATATCGTAATTGCGCTCGGCCTGTTCTGTTGTCTCTGTAGAAACTTCTTTGAAATCCTGTACAGCTACGTCGATAGCTGGGTATACTTCATCGTTATATTTCCTGAAGATTGCTTCTTTGGAGGAACCATCTTCGAACATTTTTCCGAGTTCCTCACCCTTCTTCTGCGCGGCGTCTAGATCTTTTTTGATTTTTGAAAGGTCGTTACTTCCTGTATAAACTTTTTCGAGTGCATTTAGGTTAGTTTCGAAATCTTTGTATTTTCCAGATGCCTTTTCAAGCTGCTCAGAGCGTATTGATTCATCTGTAGAGCTAAGTGCCCATAGATAACTCTTCATAAGGGCCTGCATATCAATTCGAATCTCAGACTGTATAGTCTGCTCTGCATAGTATGTCTTATAAATACGGTATATTCCCTGTGCTGACATGATTACTGTGAATGAAAGAGCGATGATAGCAATAATCATGTACATAATCATTTTCTTAAAAGATACATCAAACTTCTTGTGGAATGAGTAGTTATGTAGCTTTTTCTCGTCGATAGATACTAAACGTTTCAAAATCATATAAACTCCTTTCTAGTCTAAAGTTTATATAATCCCTATTAACATTAATTATACAAAAAAGACGTATAAATACTATTGGGAAGTGAGTTGTTTAATAAAAATTTAATCGCGTATACAAAGAGTTTTTAAATAGAGATAAATCGGGAAATAAAAAAGGAGGAAGGCCACTCCGAAAGTTTAAGAAAGGGGAGGGAGTGGCCTTCCAAAAGGAAAATGATATGAAAAAATGTATGTAGTAAGCTATTTAGCAAGATGAGCTGCACCTACAGCTCTGATGTTCATAGGATATACGTTTCCTTCGCCGAAGTACTCTGTCATGTATGATACATACTCTTCGAGATCTTCGTGAGGAAGGATAGTCTGGATAACACCGGCAAATCCGCCACCGTGAACTCTGCAGATACCACGGCCTTTCTTCTCGAGGAAGAGACGTGTGAGTGCAAGTGCGAGAGTAATCTTCTGCTCTGTTGGCGCTGCGTTTGTAAATACGTTCTGAAGCTGATCGTATGATGATTCACCTGATTCTTTGATGAGTTTAAGAATTGTAGTGAAATCTTTCTTGTCAACTGCTTCTGCCATATCGAGAACTCTCTTATCCTCTGTGAGGAAGTGAATAGCACGAAGGATGGCTCTGTCGTTATCAACTTTCTCAACTACTTCATTCATGTTTGAAAGGAGTGCATCAAGAGAAGTATTGCAGAGTCTGTCTGCACCGAGAGCAGCTGCTACAGCCTTCATTTCGTTAGGTACAGCTGAATAGTCTTCTGAAAGGTCAGCATGTCCTTTACCAGTATTTATGATAACCATGTCGTATCCGTAATCTCCGAATCCGAATGGAATTTTCTCGTATGTGATTTCATCTTTGAAAGAAAGAAGGATAGGTCCGCCTACAGCGCATGCCATCTGGTCCATAAGACCTGAAGCTTTGTTCCAGTAAACGTTCTCTGCGTACTGGCCAGCCTTTGCGTAGTCAGAGAATGTCATCTTTCCATCGTTGAAGAGGTCGTTTACGATTGCCATGAGAAGCATTTCAAATGAAGCAGATGAGCTTACACCTGCAGATGAAATAACTTCTGTAGTTACGTATACGTCGAAACCTTTGATAGTAAATCCGTTTTTGTTTAAGTACTCTGCCATACCAGCGAGAAGTGAGATAGTTCCATTCTCTTTTGGATATGTTTCTGGCTTTGTTACGTCGATTTCGAATTCGCCGTATCCTTCATTGAAAAGGTGAAGGATATTTGTTCCGTTAGGAATAGCGGCACCGATTGAATCAAGTGTGATAGAACCAGCGATTACGTGACCTCCGTTGTGGTCTGTATGATTTCCAATGATTTCTGTACGACCAGGAGCTGTAAAGAACTCTGGTTCTGAATCTGGAAATTCTTTTTTGAATTTATTATATAAATCTGTAAAACGTTCTTCAGCGCGCTTATAGTCCTCGCCATAAACGTTCTTTAACACGTCTAAATTAGGTGTACTCATAGTGTCCCTCCTGTTGTTACTGAATCTAATAGAATTATAAACTATTTTGAAGGAGAAAAAAGTGCAGAAACGACGGGAAAAGTGCAATATCTATTTTAATAAAATACTTTAATCTGTACTGAAAAACGTACAGTAGAATGTGGTATTATCTTTGTATTGATAAAGAGGATTATGAAGGAGGAAAATATGTCATCATTTTTTGCATTATTATCTAGAATGAAATTTATAGATCGTTGGGAGCTTATGAGGAATTCTCGTAATGAGAATTTGTCAGAGCATTCTTTGGATGTAGCGGTAATCGCGCATGCATTATGTGTGATTGCAAATAAAAGATTTGGGAAAAATATAGATTGTGAGAAAGCGGCACTTGTAGGTATTTATCATGATTCATCAGAAATTATAACAGGTGATATGCCTACACCTGTAAAGTACTATGGTGAGGAAATCAGAGATGCATATAAACAGGTAGAAGCTGTAGCAGAGTCCAGACTACTTTCAAAGTTGCCTTCTGATTTACGTGATGAATTTGAGAAGATTTATCGTCCAGAAGATACTGAAGAAGAAAGATATATGCGAAGACTTGTGAAAGCAGCTGATAAGCTTTCAGCATATATAAAATGTATTGAAGAAGAGAATGCTGGTAATAAGGAATTCGAAAGCGCAAAGTCTTCTACAGAAAGCTCCCTTAACAAGATGAAGAAGGAGCTCCCTGAAGTAGAAGTATTTATGGACGAATTTTTGCCGGCTTATGGTGAGACATTAGATGAACTACTTAAGCGTTAAATCGATTGTAAAGCCTCTTTAAGTCGAATTTGTAAACAAGAATTACTCCAGCAACTATTCCGACTAATGCCTGTAAAATCTGAAATGGTAATTTCATAATTGCATATGGAATTGTAGAATAGATAAATGCTCGTCCGAGAGTATATCCAATCACCATAATAATTCCACCTAAGGAAGCAGCTAGAAATCCAATTGAGATTCTGCTGCTTTTTCTGGCTATTAGAGAAATGACAATAGCCTGAAGACCAACAAGCAGAGCAATGTACACTATGAGTCTACCGAGGCGGTATGTCAGATAGAGAAAAGTGGTCGTCATGCGATGGATATCATCTTCCGTGTAAGCAATCGTGATGTGGC
>DAISYI010000012.1:17590-23761 GCA_036825385.1 Lachnospiraceae bacterium
GTGTTATAAGCGATACAAACATAGGCGCAGGGTAGAACAGGAAGTCTCCGAGAAATGAGCCGATGCCGCCGACTAAGAAAGCGCTGAACGGATCCAGTATAAGACTTGCTGTAACTATCGCGATGTCATTTATATAGAGGTGACCTCCAGGAACCGGAATTCCAAAAGAACTGAGCGCAATTGTGATTGCCATGAAGAAACTGGCAATACATAGATTTAGAACTGATGTATGAGTTGAGTGGGTTTTGTTAATATTTACAATCTGATCTGACATGGTATATGTCCTTTCTGTTGTTGTTTTAATGAGCTACATTATGTATTATAGGGTTGTACTGATAATATAATATAACCAGTAATCGGAAATTTTATATAACCAGATTGGAGAGCCGATGAAGGCATATTTACATGTGTATAAGGAATTAAAGTCTAAAATTGTGGATGGAGCATACAAATTAGGAGATAAACTCCCTTCGAAGAGAAATCTTTCAATCGAATATGGTTACTCTGTAATTACGATTGAGCATGCTCTGATGTTATTATCTGATGAAGGATATATTGATTCTCGGGAAAGGAGCGGGAATTATGTAATATATAATGCTGATCTGATTTCTTTCGGAGGTGAAATTAATGAGCATAAAGTAAGAGAGGATTCTCTTTCTATGAGTTCTATTCCTGAGGAATTCTCGGTTTCTTTATATGCACGAACTGTCAGAAAAGTAATAGGGCATTATCAGGATTATATGTTCTCGAGATGCGAGAATCAGGGCGCTTATATCCTGAGAGAGGCAATATCTGATTATTTGCGTCGCTCTCGTGGAATCGACGTGTTGCCTGATGAAATACTAATAGGTTCCGGAGCGGAATACCTTTATGGCTTGATTTCTCAGATTATTGATGAGAAGGAGATTGGAATAGAGAATCCTTCGTACGAGAAGATAGAGAAAGTATATGAAAAACACGCTCTTAAAGTATGTAAACTCGATATGGGAAGTGATGGGATTAAATCAGAAGCTCTGAAGAGTACGCCCGTGCGTGTTCTGCATGTTACGCCATATTCTAGTTACCCTACGCTCATAACAGCTTCGGCATCGAAAAAGCATGAGTACTTAGCCTGGGTAAAGGAAAGAAATGGGATTATAGTTGAGGACGATTATGGATCGGAGTTCTCGATGCTTGGTAAATCAGAAGACACCTTATATGCTTTAGAGCCAGAGGAAAGTGTGATTTACCTTAATACATTCTCTGTTACTGTTTCGCCATCTATCAGGGTAGGATATATGATTTTTCCGAAGAAGAGATGTAAAGAGTTTATGGACAAAATATCATTTTATTCCTGTACAGTTCCGCTTTTAGAACAGCTGGTGCTGGCTGAAATTCTGAATAATGGTGATTTTGAGAGACATTTGAATAGGGTTAGACGAAATAGAAGAAAGGCAAAGAAAAACACCGCTCTTAACCGTGATTAATAAAAAGGGTAGAGCGGTGTGGAAAGATTAAAATGTTAATTCTACAGGGCAGTGATCGGAGCCGAAGATTTCAGTGTGAATCTTTGCGCCCTTAAGGTTAGGAACGAAGCGGTCTGATACAAGGAAATAGTCGATTCTCCATCCTGCATTTTTCTCTCTCGCTTTGAAACGATATGACCACCATGAGTAAATCTGTTCCATGTCAGGGTAAAAATGTCTGAATGAATCAGTAAAACCGTTTTCTAAAAGACGAGTCATACAGTTTCTTTCTTCGTCAGTGAAACCGGCGTTCTTTCTATTTGTCTTAGGATTCTTAAGATCGATTTCTTTATGAGCTACATTTAGATCTCCGCAGAGAACGACGGGTTTCTTCGCATCGAGAACTTTCAGATAGTCGAGGAAAGCATCTTCCCAAGTCATTCTGTAGTCGAGGCGCTTAAGTTCGTTCTGTGAGTTTGGAGTGTAGCAAGTGATGAGATAGTGGTCCTCAAATTCAAGTGTGATGACGCGGCCTTCGTGGTCGTGCTCTTCTACACCAATTCCGTAAGAAACAGAAAGTGGTTCTTTCTTTGTGAAGATAGCTGTTCCAGAATAGCCTTTCTTCTCAGCGTAGTTCCAGTACTGGTGATAGCCAGGGAGGTCGAGATCAATCTGTCCTTCCTGAAGTTTAGTCTCCTGTAGGCAGAAAGCATCCGCGTCGAGCGCATTAAAGGAATCCATAAATCCCTTTGTGACGCAGGCTCTAAGTCCGTTTACATTCCATGATATATATTTCATAAGTAAGTCTCCTATAGTAGTAGCTTCGGAAAAAGCTTAAATTCAAAACCTATCATTTAAATAAAAGAGAAATCAGCATCTAATAGTATTTTCTTTATTTCTTCGATATCTCCATCCATAGATCCCTGGACCATTTCTGGTTTGCCACCGCCCTTTACATCGATGGAAGTTCTCAGGTTTGAGAGAACATCATTACAATTAGAATCGGATGAACCCATTATAAATGAATAGTGCCCATTTGAACCGTCCATAATCATAACATACTTGGAACGAGAACTCTTTAGGTTATTTATACAATCTCGCTTCACTCTGGAGTCAGCTTCTGGCACGTGGATACAGATGCTTTTTCCGTTGGGTGGAAGGGATGTAAGCTTCATGTTTAAGAGTTCTGTCTGAAGAGAAGCTTTCTCACGTTTCAGTGTATCGATGTCTGAAAGAAGTTTGTTTACTCCGCTTGGAATTTCTTCAAAAGGAAGCTTTAAATCATGTGAAAGTTCTTCGAGGAGCTTTTGGTTTGAGTTCGTATACTCAAGGGCTCTCCAACCAGAAAGGACAGAAAGACGAGTACCGCCTTTATAACTCTGTGAAGAGAGAACTACAAACATTCCGATTTCACATGTCGAATAAACATGTGGAGCGCAGCAGGCGCAGGTGTCGACACCCGGAATCGTGACGATACGAACTGGTCCATCGATTTCGATTTTGCTTCGATAGTCGAGGCCAGTGAGTTCTTCCTTCGTAGGATATGTGCAGTAAACCGGGAAATCTTCTTTGATAACATAGTTTACCTCGTGTTCGATTTCTGCGATATCTTCATCTGAAAGAGGTCCGCTGTAGTCCATGGTTACAATGTTATCACTGAGGTGGAAGCCTACATTTTCATAGCCGAATTTCATCTTTACGATTCCAGAGAAGATATGCTCGCCGGTGTGATTCTGCATATTGCTGTAGCGGTGGTCGAAGTCGATTTCCTGGTGGAACACTGTTCCAGTTGAGAAAGTGTTTCGGTTTATGCTTTTTCCAGAAATGCGGTGGAAGATATATTCTTTGCCGTTTGCTTTCTGGATGTGGACATCGATTACATTGAGAGTGGTATCTTCGAAGCGAATCGTGCCTCTGTCGCAGGTTTGTCCACCCTCTTCAGGGAAGAACACAGTTCTGTCAAAGAGGAGATAGTAGTCTTCTTCGATTGGAATGATAGCCTGTAAAGTAGCATCACAATCGATATAGTAAGCTGATTCGTCGTAGACTTTTATAGTCGGATCGAATTCTTCTATATTTATGTCTAAAGTCTCAAAATCAAGGTTTTTCTTCATAGTGATTCTCCTATATTAAACACTTTAAATATCGTATTTCTTTTGGAAGAAAGTGTCAATTCATAAAATAAACCTTTAAAAGTTTGTTTAATTGTAGTATTATGATGTTAGGATAAGCTAACAATGAGAAATACTAGGAAAGGAGAAAGATTATGACAAAGGATAATAAGTTTTTAAATATAGTGGATATACATAAGAGCTTTGGTGAAGGAGAAACTAGACAGGATGTACTTCGTGGAATGAATTTTACAGTTGCGAAGGGAGAGTTCTGCGTACTTCTCGGACCTTCCGGTTCTGGTAAGTCGACACTTCTAAATATCATCGGAGGAATCGAGAAACCGGATGAGGGTTATATTTCTATAAACGGAGATAAACTTCGTGATATGAAAGAGAAGGCGCTCACAGATTACAGACGCCGCCATCTTGGTTATGTCTTTCAAATGTATAATCTGATTCCAGATTTAAATGTAAAGGAGAATATCGAGGTTGGAGCGTATCTGTCACCGAGGTCTCTCGATATCGATGATCTCCTTCATACGCTCGGTCTTTGGGAACATAGATATAAACTTCCAAATCAGCTTTCAGGTGGTCAGCAGCAGAGAGTATCAATAGGAAGAGCTATTGTGAAAAATCCCGATATCCTACTTTGTGACGAGCCGACTGGCGCCTTGGATTACAAAACTTCTAAGGAGATTCTGAAGCTCATAGAAGACATCAATGCTCGTTATGGAAACACAATCATTATGGTTACTCATAATGAAGCAATCGCAAAGATGGCGGATCACGTAGTGAAACTTCGTGATGGAATGGTTCGTCACAATACAATAAATGAGAGCAAAATCACAGCAGACGAATTAGAGTGGTAAGGAGGTGGTTTTATGACTATGAAAGATATACATAAACTCCGAACACCTCTTAGGAAACGCACGTTTAGAGAACTTAAGAAAGACTGGGCGAAGTATTTCGTTATTTCAGCGTTCATGATTTTGATTATAGGTTTCGTTTCAGGAATGTATGTTGCAAATCACAGCATGCTTGTTTCTTATGATGAAGGTATAGAATCGCATAAGTTAGAAGATGGCCATTTCGAACTGGCAAATGAAGCAGATGATAAGCTAATAGATAAGATTGAGGAAGGGACAGATGACAGCAAACCAGTTTCAGTTTATAAGCTTTTTCATAAAGACACAAAAGAAAGAACTAAAGCAGGAAAGAAATCTACAGTCAGAGTCTATCAGATTAGAGAAGGAATAAACGAAGCTTATATCTTCAAGGGAAAGCTTCCGGGAAAAAGCGATGAAATTGCAATTGATAGAATGCATGCTGACAATGTGGGCGTAAAGGTGGGCGACACGATTCGAGTTGGCGGCAAAGACATGAAGGTTACTGGACTTGTTGCAAATCCGGATTACAGTACACTTTATGAGAATAATAATGAAATCATGTTTGATGCTATCGGATTCGATATCGGTTTGGTTACGAAAGAAGGTTTCGAAAGTCTCGATTCAAAGCTGCACTACACCTATGCTTTTAGATATGTAAACGATGATGGGGAAGTCGTTCGCCCGAAAGATAAGATTCAGGAGAAGAAGTGGTCTGATGATTTTGTGAAAAAGCTTGGAAATCTCGCATTTGAATCGGGGGACCAGGTGCTTTCATATCTTCCTAATTATGGAAACAATGCAATTCATTTTGCGCCGGATGATATGGGCAAGGATAAAGCGATGGGCGGAGTGCTTCTCGATGTACTGGTTGTAGTTCTTGCGTTTATCTTTGCAATTACTGTAAGTAATACAATCGTTGGCGAGGCTTCGACCATCGGTACGCTTCGAGCAAGCGGATATACGAAGTGGGAACTGATAAAGCATTATATGAAGATGCCGGTTCTCGTGACATTTGTCTCGGCGGTTGTTGGAAATGTTCTGGGATATACAGTTTTTAAAGATGTAGTAGTGGGCATGTATTATAACAGTTACAGCCTCCCGGTTTACAGAACTGTATTTAGCATGGAAGCTTTCATAAACACAACAGTGGTTCCTGTGATTCTGATGTTTGTGGTGAATATACTGGTAATTACAAAGAAGATGAATATTTCACCGCTTAGATTCTTGCGTCACGATTTCACAAAGAAGAAGAGAAAGAAGGCCATGCGTCTTCCTAGATGGAGTTTTCTCTCTAGATTCAGACTCCGTGTGCTGTTTCAGAATCTAACAGGATATGTGGTTATGTTTGTCGGAATATTTTTCGTCTTGCTGATGCTTGCGTTCTGTGTAAGCATGCCAGAGACTCTGGAGCATTATCAGAAGAACGCAGCAAATATGATGATTGCACCGAATCAGACGATTCTTTCGAGGACGATAGATGAGACTGGGAAGCAGATTGAAACTTCGGTTGATTCAGAGAAATTTGCTGCGATGAGTCTACTATATAAAACAGATAAACTTGATGAAGAAGTTACATTTTATGGAATAGAGGATGATAGTAAGTATGTATCTATTCCTGAGATGGACGAGAAAGAAGTGTGTATTAGCTCTGCTTTTTCCGAGAAGTATAATCTGAAAAAGCATGATACATTTACACTGAAAGAGGAATATAGAAACCGTAAGTATAAG
>DAISYI010000012.1:23778-26764 GCA_036825385.1 Lachnospiraceae bacterium
CAGGTTGCGGTATTTACTGGAATTGAGAATTTTAGAAGCGTAATGGATAAGGATGAGGGGTACTACAATGCGTTGTTCTCAGATGAGAAGATTGATGATATTCCGGATAAGTATGTAGTCAGCACGATATCAAAGAAGAACATCACGAAGATGACGAAGCAGCTCAATCATTCGATGGGGTCGTATATGGATTATTTCCAGTATCTATGTATAGCTCTTTCGGCAGTTCTGCTCTTCCTTCTTACGAAGCTTATTATAGAGAAGAACAAGAATGCGATTTCGATGGTGAAGATTCTCGGTTATACGGATTTTGAGATTGCGAAGATTTATCTCATGGCGACGACCTGGGTGGTTGTGATTTCTGAGATAATTGCGATTCCGCTTAGTGTGTTTGCGATTAATTATGTCTGGAAACAGATGATGATGGGGATGAGTGGCTACTTCACGATGTCTCTTAGTGTAATTGGAAGAGTGAAGATGTTTGCTTTTGTCTTCGTCGGATATCTCATAGTTATGCTTCTTGATTTCTACAGAATTAAGAAAGTTCCTCTGTCCGAAGCGCTTAAGAATATGGAATAGCGGTGGAAAAAGCCTCCCATAACAGTTATAATTTAAATCGAGTTTGAAATTTTAATGGGGAGGAGCTTATTATGGCGAATACACCGAAATTCTGTAGAAACTGTGGAAACAAGCTCGTAGAAGGGGCTAAGTTTTGCAATAAATGTGGAACGGAAGTTTTGATTCCAGTAGAAGATATCGTAGATGAAGATCTTCTGAAAGCAATCGAGAAGAATCTTACATCTGATCCAGTTGTAATAACTGATGAGACTAAATACGAGGAACCGATTCAGACAAATGTTCCGGAGATTCAGTATGATCCAACTATTTTGAATCATTATGAAGACGATGAAGATGAGGAAGATGAGGAAGAGGATGATGAAGAGACATCGGTTCAGAAGAAGATTATCATCGGACTCTGTATAGCGATTTTTGCTATTTTGGTTACTATCGGAGCACTCTTTGCTACAGGTACAATTGGATTTAATTCCGCTGACAAGGATGATAATGCTATTGTAGATGAAAGTGATAACATCCTTTCGGATAAGAAAGACGATTCTGATTCAGATAAGAAGAAATCGAAGAAGGATTCTAAGAAGGATGTAAAGGATGATTCAAAGGAATCAGACAAGAAGGATGACGCGAATGGTAGTGTTACATCAGATTTGAGTTTCATTCTTCCGAACAGTAATGTGACAGAGCTTACTGATGAAGAAATCGCCAAGCTTTCAAATGATGACCTTCGACTTGCAATCAATGAAATGTATGCTCGTCATGGTTATAAGTTTAAGGGTGAAGACCTTCAGAAGTACTTCGACGCAAAGAGCTGGTATAAGAATGAAGGTAAGAATGAGGATACAGTTAAAGCTGAATTCTCAGAAATAGAAATGAAGAATATGATTAAGCTTACAAAAGAAAGAAGCAAAAGGGGAAACTAGAAATCAGGGATGAACGATGAATAGGCAGAGTAGATTACGTAGAAAAAGGCTAAAGATTTTAGCCTTTTTCCTATTAATAAGTTTAATTATCTGTGGAGTATGCGTTGGCGTATGGCAGTTTAGTAAGCATACCCAAGAAGAAGCGAAGACTGAGAAAGTAGTCGCGAAGAAAAAGAACAAGGCGAAAGCTGCGAAAATGAAAGATAAGAAAGCTACTTCTTTGGAAACAAAGAAAGACGAAAAGGAAGAAGCGAAGCAGGAAGAAGCGAAGCAAGAAGAAGCGAAGCAGCAAGAAGCGAAGCAGGAAGGCAAGGTTCGCTATGACAAGATAGTTTGCATAGATCCAGGTCATCAGAGAACTGGAGATAATGGAGTGGAACCTATAGGACCGGGAGCTTCTGTGAAGAAGACTAAAGTTGCAGGTGGTACTCGGGGAAGATATACGGGTGTAGCTGAATATGAACTAACCTTAAATATTGCATTAAAACTTCGTACAGAACTTGAAAAAAGAGGATACACGGTATATCTTACAAGAGACTCGCATGATGTAAATATTTCAAATGTTGAGAGAGCAAAGTTTGCTAATAATAGTGGGGCATCAGTTTGCGTAAGACTTCATGCTGATGGACTCGATAATTCAAATGCATCAGGTGCTTCGGTTTTGTATCCTGGAACCACGAATCCATATGTGTCGCGGCTTTCGGAACCATCAAAGGAACTCAGCAGGAATATTCTGGACGAATACTGTAGTGCGACAGGAATGAAGAAAAGAGGGCTGTCAGTTAGAAACGATCTTACAGGTACGAACTGGAGTACGATTCCGGTTGCTCTCATAGAACTTGGTTTCATGACGAATCATTCAGATGACATAAATATGCAAAATCCGGCCTTTCAGGACAAAATGGTTAGTGGAATTGCTAATGGTTTGGATAAATATTTTGTGATAAAATAGTCAAGGCTAAAAATAAAGATTGATTTCAAAAGAGGTGAATCGTATGCCAAAGGATCCAATTATATTGCTTAGTTTTGTAAATATGAAACTAAGAGATGAGGATGCTAGTTTGGAAGAATTCTGCCAGAGAGAGAACGTAAATATTGATGATATCAAGAAGAAGTTATCGATGGTGGGATATTTTTACGACGAAGTTACAAATCAATTCATTTGATATTTAATGAAAGAAGGAGATATTTATGAGACAGAAACCTGTAGTACTTATGGTTTTGGACGGATACGGTCTTTCAGATGAACATGAGAATAATGCTATCTATCTTGCAAAGACACCTGTAATGGACAAGCTTATGGCTGAATGCCCATTCCAGAAAGGATATGCTTCTGGATTATCAGTAGGTCTTCCAGATGGACAGATGGGTAACTCTGAGGTAGGTCATATGAACATCGGTTCAGGAAGAATCATCTACCAGGATCTTACTCTTATTACAAAGTATATTGAGGATGGAGTATTCTTTAAGAATGAACAGCTTCTCGCAGC
>DAISYI010000012.1:26774-29446 GCA_036825385.1 Lachnospiraceae bacterium
TGAAGAACTTCTTCGTGCAATTGATAACTGTAAGAAGAATAACTCAGACCTTCACCTTTGGGGTCTTCTCTCAGATGGTGGTGTTCACAGCCACAACTCACACCTTTATGCACTTCTTGAGCTTTGCAAGAAGGAAGGTTTCGAGAGAGTATACGTACACCCATTCTTCGATGGAAGAGATACACCACCTGCATCAGGCAAGGATTACCTTCAGGAACTCATCAACAAGATTGATGAAATCGGCGTAGGTAAGGTTGCTTCTCTTTCAGGACGTTACTATGCAATGGATAGAGATAACAACTGGGATAGAATTCAGAAGGCTTATGATTCACTCGTAACAGGTTAAGGTGTAAAGGCTACAGATCCTATCCAGGCTATGCAGGATTCTTACGACAATGATGTAACAGATGAGTTTGTAGTTCCTACAGTAATCACAGATGAAGCTGGTAACCCAATCAGCCTCGTTAAGCCAAACGATTCTGTTATCTTCTTTAACTTCAGACCTGACAGAGCTCGTCAGATCACTAAGGCTTTCTGTTTCTCAGATGAAGATATTGCATCAGCAGAAGGATCAGAGACAGATACTAAGTCTATTAAATTCCTTAAGAGAGCAAATGGTTACATGCCACTTACATTCGTATGCTTCAAGGATTATGATGAAACAATTCCTAACAAGAAGGTTGCTTTCCCTAAGGAAGTTATCGAGAATACATTCGGTGAATACCTCGCAAAGAATGGTCTTAAGCAGCTGCGTGTAGCTGAGACAGAGAAGTATGCTCATGTAACATTCTTCTTCAATGGTGGTGTTGAAGAACCAAATAAGGATGAGGACAGAACACTTGTTAACTCACCTAAGGTTGCTACATATGATCTTCAGCCTGAGATGTCAGCTCCAGAAGTAAGCGAGAAGCTTGATGCAGCTATCACATCTGGTGAGTACGATGTAATCGTAATCAACTTCGCTAACCCTGACATGGTTGGTCATACAGGAGTTCTCAATGCAGCAGTAGAAGCTGTAGAGAGAGTAGATGCTTGCGTAGGCGCAGCAGTAGAAGCTGTTAAGAAGATGGATGGAGTTCTCTTCATCTGTGCTGACCACGGTAACGCTGAGCAGATGTGGAACAATGAAACAAATGCTCCTCACACAGCTCATACTACAAACCCTGTACCATTCATCCTTTACAACTATGATGATGCGTACACACTTAAAGAGGGCGGACGACTTTGCGATATCGCTCCTACACTTCTCGAGGTTATGGGACTTCCACAGCCAGCTGAGATGACAGGTGAGTCACTTCTTATCAAGAAATAAGACTTGACTGGGATGATACAATAGAAAATGCAGGAAAGCCCGAAGGTTATCCTTCGGGCTTTTTTATAAGAATACAAGGGTAAAGCGCTTGGGCTTTTCCCGAAGATAATGAAGAGGAATAAATAATGGATTATATGGTTAGAGGAACTGCAGCGAACGGCCACGTGCGCGCATTTGCTGCAGTTTCAACAAATCTTTGTGAGCAGGCTAGAGTTATCCACCAGACGTCGCCAAATGCTACAGCTGCGCTCGGTAGACTTCTCACAGGTGGAGTTATGATGGGCGATATGATGAAGAATGACGATGCAGTGCTTTCTCTCAGCATTAAGTCTGATGGTCCTATGAAGGGACTCACTGTATCAGCTGATGCGAATGGACATGTAAAGGGATTTCCTTACGTAGCACAGGTGCCATTTGCTGAGAAATATGAGGGCAAGCTTGATGTCGGTGCTTCTGTTGGAGCTGGTCGTCTCATTGTCGTAAAGGATGAGGGACTTAAGGAGCCATACTCAAGTCAGATTAATCTCGTGACTGGAGAGATTGGCGATGATCTCACATATTACTTTGCGGAAAGTGAGCAGGTTCCATCTGCGGTAGGACTGGGCGTTCTCGTCAATCCAGATGAGTCAGTTCACAGCGCAGGTGGCTTCATCATCCAGATGATGCCGGATGCTGTAGAAGAGGATATCGCTGGCGTAGAAGCTGGTCTTAAGAAACTCGATTCTGTAACTTCTCATTTTGAGAAGGGTGGGACTCCAGAAGAACTACTCGAGTTCATCCTCGGAGACCTAAACTTTGAAGTACTCGAGAAGAAAGATATTTCATTCTCATGCAACTGCTCTAGAGAACGTGTGTCTAAAGCACTTATCTCTGTCGGTAAAGAAGAGCTTAAGAGCATGATTGATGAGGGCAAGCCAGTAGAACTTAAATGCAATTACTGCGAATCAACTTATACATTTGATTTGGATGAGTTGAATGAGATTTATGGTGGGATGTAAGTAGAGTTGAGAAGGTTTTGGAAGAAGAGATTTCTGATGAAGAGTTAGGAATCGGCAAATAAAGAGAGCGTAACCCACCCTAGACGCTGTTTATGTGCTCTGGGGTGGGTAATTTTATGCTTTTTTATGTTGGAAAAAGCATGAAAACGTAAGATTTTCCCACCTTAATCTAAAATTTGAATGTTTAGGGAGGGGAGGCATTCAAAGAAAAATGCGAGGTTTACCCACCTAAATATTGTATATCTTGATTTAGGGTGGGTTTAAGCAAATGGACAGTATAAAAAAGAATAAAAATCAGAACCTTAATGATACAGTCCATATAATGGTGTAAATTCATAAAATAAAAAAAATGAGCCATAGGC
>DAISYI010000013.1:0-11271 GCA_036825385.1 Lachnospiraceae bacterium
ATACCGACCTCCCAATCGTTAGATTTTTAGGTCTAACTTTTGGGGGTCGGTACATAACTCACACGCTTTTTTTATTGCATAATTAAGAAAGACTATCTTTATTTCTTTTAAGTATTTGACTGCACCCCACCCTGAGGCGTGTTGCAGTTCTTGAGGGTGAGGATTTTTATATTGCGCAATAATTGATTTCTCACTAGGAGAGGAAATGCTTTTGATTTGTGAGAAATTTTGACTAGAAAAAGCAAGTTAGGGGCGTAGCAAACCCTTAACTTGCTTGTTTTTTCTCACTTGATGCAAGATGATGGGCGGTATGTGAGAAATTAGATTTTGCGCAATATAAAATAGTGGGCATTTTTCACACTGGAGAGCGATAAATGCGCTCCAAGTGAGAAAAGCCCCAGGAGACAGTGAAATACAGTTCAGATGATACAGAAAAATGATATAGAAAAATACATGCCTGAGATTGGCATTTTCATGCAATCGAAGGCATGTATTTTTTGTGTTTTTGTATACATTCACAGATATGTAGAAAAGCATTTTTGTATGTGATAAAATACAAAAATGTATTTTGCGTATTGTACAGAAATAGATACAAAACCCAAAAGTAATTTGTGCAATTTTGTCCTTGAAAATAGTGGCTTTTTGAGAGACTGTAAAAAAGCAACGAAACTAATAAAAAGTGGTTTTATATATTTTTGTATCTGCTATAATACACTAGGTTTTTGTGATATTTTTTTAACAGGAGAAACAAAGTGAAGGTTTTAGTAATCAACTGTGGAAGTTCATCGCTGAAGTTCAGATTGTATGATATGGATACAGAGAAGATTCTTGCAAAGGGTCTTTGCGAAAGAATCGGCATGGCAGTTAGTCATTTCAGATACCAGCCAGATGGAAAAGAGAAGATAGATCGATGAGATTATGAAGTTATCAGAACTTGCACCTATTCATAATCCGGTAAATCTTATCGGTATTTATGCTTGTAAGAAATACATGCCAAACGCATGTATGGTTGGTGTGTTTGATACGGCATTTCATCATGATCTTCCAGAAGAGGCTTATCTTTATGGAATCCCTTATAAGTATTATGAGGACCATAAGATTAGAAGATATGGCTTCCATGGAATGAGTCATGAATATGTTTCTCGTAAGGCTGCTGAACTTATGAATATGCCATACGAGAAGACAAAACAGGTTGTGTGTCATCTTGGAAATGGTGCATCAATCAGTGCAATTAAAGATGGACATTCTATAGATACATCTATGGGATACACACCACTTGATGGAATTATTATGGGAACACGTTCTGGTTCAATTGATCCAGAGATTATCAATACTATTGCGAAAAAAGAAGACAAGAGCATTTCAGAGGTTATCAATATATTAAATAGAAAGTCTGGTGTGTTTGGACTTTCAAACTTCCTTTCATCAGATTTTAGAGATCTTGCGGATGCATATCTCGATAGCAACGAAGATGCAGTAAGAACACTTAATACATATGCATATGCAATCATTAAATATATCGGTGCATATGTAACTGTTCTCGGTGGAGCAGATTGTATTTCGTTTACAGCTGGAATCGGTGAGAATAGTGCATTGGCTAGAAAGCTTGTTTGTGATAGACTTTCATATCTGGGAGTAAAACTCGATGAGGAAGCAAACAAGGCAGGAGAGGTAGTTATTTCAGCTCCTGATTCTAGAATTAAAGTGTTCGCAATTCCTACAGATGAGGAACTTGCTATTGCAAGAAAGACAGCTTCACTTGCTTCTAAGTAATTGAAGATTACTCCAAATTCGAATAAACGAAATGGAGATAACATGGAACTATATCTAGCACCGATGGAAGGCCTTACAGGTTTTGTTTATAGAAATGCCGTAAACGAATTTGTAGACGGCGCAATTACAAAATACTACACGCCTTTCATCGAACCGCGTCCTAAGAAGGGGATGTATAAGTCAGAACGTAGAGATTTGGACCTTTCTAATAATAAAGGAATAAATCTGGTTCCTCAGATTCTGACGAAGAACCCAGAAGATTGTATTAATCTTTGTGATGACATTTATTCAAATTATGGCTACAAAGAAATCAATCTTAACTTTGGTTGTCCGTCGAAGACGGTTGTAAGCCGAGGAAAGGGTGCGGGCATCCTTGAAGACCTTGAGGGGCTTAAGTTTTTTCTGGACAAGATATTCGAGAAAGACCACGAATATGAGATTTCTGTAAAGACCAGACTTGGGATGTTTGATGTAGAAGAAATGTACAATCTAATGAGTCTATACAATGATTATCCGATTTCGGAGCTCACGGTTCATGTGAGAACTCAGAATGAATACTATAAGAGCCGAGCTCATATGGATTTGTTCCCTGAGATTATTAAGTTCTCGAATCGTAAGCTTTGCTACAACGGAGACATTTATAGTGTGTCAGATATAAATAGATTTGAGAAAGAGGTGGGTAACCTCGATTATCCGATTATGTTAGGGCGTGGATTCATTGCGAATCCGTTTCTTGCGAATGACATCATTGATTCTTTCAATGGGACAAAGACAGACGCAATTTTTGAACCGGATACCGGTTTATATACCCGTGATAGAATGATTGAACTTCGCAAGTTCCTAGATAGGATATATGAGGGGTATGCCGAAATTATGGACGATAACACAGCTGTGTATCGTATGAAAGAGATTTGGGCCTTCCTTTTTCCAAATGTATCTGATGATAAACGTAAATTAAAGGCAATCCAGAAGTCGAAGAATAGACTTGACTACGAGACTGCCCTTAACAATATTTTTTAAGAATAAAGATTCCATTCGATCTTCAGTCGCTTTCTTTTCGTTTCACCAGAAGATCCGAGGAATTCAGCCTTGCCTCCTCCACGCAACGTAAGTGTATCACCAGGATGAGGCGTATATGATGGGTCCGGTAGGAAACGGCCGTTTACGGCAACAGTTTCTTGCTGGATTCTTTTTTTCGCTTCTTCGCGTGAAATCTTGAAGATGCGAGAGATGATGGAATCGAGTCTGAGTGACTGGACTGTCGATGAGTCGAAGCTCATTTCTGGCGCGAATTCTTTCGGGATAGTATCGATTACTTTGGCTACGACTGGGGTATGGCGTACCTTTGTAAACTCGGTCAGAATCAAATCTGTGAGACTTGATTTACAGTAGAGTGCGCACTTTTTCCCCTTCACATAGAGATCGCCGACGGCGCTGCGTTCGATTCCGAGATTCATAAGTGCGCCGAGGTAATCCTTGTGCTCGAGGTTCTCGGCGAATTTCATTGCTTTCGGTTCTACGAGAATCGTGTCGATTGGGAAGTCTTCCTCATACCCGAGTACTTCCGCATTCCCAAAACCTACCATGATATGAGTGGCGTATTTTTCTGATGGGAAAAAGCGTAAGCCGCAAGGGTAGAGTTTCTTCTCGCTGTTCAATAGGTCGGAGAATTCGGCTTCAGTCAGAAAGTCTGTGAAGAAACATCTCGATTCCTGATAGGAGCGTTCTGAAAGTTCTATATAACGTTTGATTTCAAGTTCATTTGTAGTATTCATAATTGATATTTTAGCTTAAGTGAATTAAATTAGAAAGGTACAGATTACTTAGTTTTGTGCTCTGTTTGAATCGGGGAAAGTAGACAGGGCGTGACTTAAAAGGAGGCATTATGACTGTAGAAGAGAAGATTAAGAAGTTTAAGGATTGGGAGTTTAAGCTTTCCGCTTATAGTATGGCACTTTCTATCATTAATTTTGATAAGATGACTGTGGCTCCATCGGGTGGAAATGAGTATCGTGATGAAAGAACGGCTTTTTTGGCTGGCGAACTTTTTTCGCTAAGTACTAATCCGGAAATTTTGGAGTTACTTGCTGATTTGGTGAAGGAAGATATTGACCCGGATACGAAGAGAGCAGTTGAGATTTACCATGAGGAAGCCGAGAAGTCTTCCCGTATTCCAAAGGACTTCTATATAGATTATCAGAATGTGATTACGACTTCACATAATTACTGGTTGAAGGCGAAGACAGAGGATGATTACAGCATCTTCGAACCTCATTTGAAGAAGGTTATCGAGTATACGAGAAAGATGTATGAGTATATCGATCCTACGAAGGATGTATATGACCAGATGCTCGATAATTATGAGCCTGGAATGACGAAGGCGAAGTATGATGTGTTCTTTGATAAGCTTCGTGAAGAGATTCCCGACTTGATTAGAAGAGTGGGAGAGGCTGAGCAGATTGATGATTCATTCTTGTTTGTAAACTATCCAGTTGAGGGACAGAGAGAGTACATGGAGCATTTGCTTAAGTATCTGCATTTCGATAGAGAGTGGAGTTATCAGGGTGAGACTGAGCATCCATTTACTGATTTTATTTGTAAGAATGACTGTAGAACTACTACAAAGTATCTAGAGGACAATGTTATTTCGGGAGTGCTTTCTACTGTTCATGAGTGTGGTCATGCATGGTATGCGCATGATATTGATGCGAGATACGATGGTGGAATCTTCTTAAGCGCGATTTCATTTGCAATGCATGAATCACAGTCTAGACTTTGCGAGAATTATCTCGGAAGAACTAGAGCTTTCTGGGAAGCTAATTTCGATGAACTGAAAAAGGTGTTCCCAGCACAGCTTATGGATATAGATTTGGATAAGTTTATGGATGCGATTAATGTCGCTCGTCCTTCACTTGTTAGAACTGAAGCTGATGAACTTACATATCCACTTCATATCATGATTCGTTATGAGATTGAGAAGGGACTTTTCGATGGAACTATTTCTACAGAAGGTCTCGATAAGACTTGGAATCGTATGTATAAGGAATATCTCGGCATCGATGTAACAAGCGACAGAGAGGGTATCCTTCAGGATGATCACTGGGCTGATGGTGCTATCGGATATTTCCCGACATATGCACTTGGAACAGCTTTCGCTGCACAGTTTATGCACAAGATGAGACAGGATATCGATGTGGATGATCTCCTTCGAAATAGTCACTACGATAAGATTATGAAGTGGCTTGAAGACCATATTCATAAGTATGGTAGAAGATATGATGCTGATGAGGTCATGAAGATGGCGACTGGTGAAGAGTTCGATCCGCAGTATTATATTGATTATCTGAAGGATAAATATGAGACGGTTTATAAACTAAATTAAGTAGAAATTGAAGGAAAGTGGTCTCCGGGAGGCAAGTGTGCTTCGGGTAGACCACTTTAACTTGCTTAAATTAAGCAGAAATTGAAGGAAAGTGGTCTCCGGGAGGCAAGTGTGCTTCGGAGTGACCAATGTTAACTTGCTTAATCAAGTAGAAACAGTATAAAAGTGGTCCCTAAGCAGCCGATAAGCTGCAAAGGGACCAATTATATACTAATCCTCTAACCCCGAACTCTTCAGCATCTCATAAATCTGAATCTTCAGGGCATCTGTATCCTGCATTCCAACGAAGATACATCCATAGTGGAATCTGCCATCTTCGAGTTCGTTTTTACGAACAACCTTGAAGATAGTCTGGAGTTTTTCGTTTGTCCAGATAGTGATGAATGCAGTGAAAGTAGCACCGATTGCGAATTCGTGTGATGCTTCGAAACCGATACCTGTTTTAGAAATGTCTGTGACATGAGCATTTAAATAACGGACGGTTGTCATGTCGTCCTGATCGATTCTTTCTGTTTCGATTTCAACAGAAATTTGTAATCTATTGTTTTTTCTTCTTTCCTCCATGTTATCCCCCTTTGGATAGAATTGTCAGAATTTGCTAAATATATTATAGAACTATTATTAGTTAGGTTTCAATCCTTGAGTTTTGCGGGCTACTGTGCTAATCTTGAAAAAGTGTTTGATTTTATGAGTGAGAGTATCACTTTAAATAAGAATATTTAGGAGAGAAGTAACAATGATGAAAGACGAATTAGAGCAGATCAGGGCAAAAGCCGTAAAGCAGATTGAGGAAGCTGCTTCGCTTGATGCTTTGAACGATATTCGAGTATCTATCCTTGGAAAAAAGGGTGAACTCAAGGATATTCTTCGTTCTATGAAGGATGTTTCTCCAGAGGAGAGACCAAACGTGGGTAAGATGGTAAATGAAGTTAGAGATGCCATCGAAGAGAAGCTTGCACTTGCAAAGGATACTTTGGAAGTAAAGGCTATGGATGCTAAGCTTAAAGCAGAGAAGATTGACGTAACTCTTCCTGCAAAAGCTAGAAGACTTGGAAACGCACATCCAAACTTTAAGGTTCTCGAGGAAGTAGAGAGAATCTTTACAGGTATGGGTTACGAAGTAGTAGCTGGTCCTGAAATCGAGAAAGATTACTATAACTTCGAAGCGCTTAATATTCCAGCTAACCATCCAGCAAAGGATGAGCAGGATACTTTCTATATTACAAAAGATATTCTTCTTAGAACACAGACATCTCCTGTACAGGTTCGTCAGATGGAGAAGGGTAAGCTCCCTATTCGTATGCTTGCACCAGGTAGAGTATTCCGTTCTGACGAGGTAGATGCTACACATTCACCTTCATTCCATCAGATTGAAGGAATGGTTATCGACAAGAATGTTACATTTGCTGATCTTAAGGGAACTCTTGAAACATTCGCAAAGGAATTCCTTGGCGAACAGACAAAGGTAAAATTCCGTCCTCATCATTTCCCATTTACAGAGCCATCTGCTGAGATGGACGTTTCTTGCTTCAAGTGTGGTGGAAAGGGATGCCGTTTCTGTAAGGGCGAAGGTTGGATTGAAATCCTCGGCTGTGGAATGGTTCATCCACACGTACTCGAGATGAGTGGAATCGATCCAAATGAGTACACAGGATTCGCTTTCGGTATCGGACTTGAAAGAATCACATTGCTTAAATATGAAATTGATGACATGCGCCTTCTTTATGAGAATGACGTAAGATTCCTCAATCAGTTTTAAAGAAGGAGAGTAGAGTTTTGAGAACATCACTTAATTGGATAAAAGATTTGGTGCCGGGCTTAGCTTGCTCACCAAAAGAATATACAGATGCCATGACACTTTCAGGATCAAAGGTAGAATTCTTCGAGGAGTTCGACCGTGATCTCGACAAGATTGTTGTAGGTCAGATTGATAAGATTGAAAAACATCCTGATGCAGATAAGCTTGTTATCTGCCAGGTAAACATCGGTAGCGAAGTAATCCAGATTGTAACAGGCGCTCCAAACGTATCAGAAGGAATTAAGGTTCCCGTAGTTCTCGACGGTGGTAGAGTTGCTGGCGGACATGATGGAGAAATGGTAGAAGGTGGAATCAAAATTAAAGCTGGTAAGCTTAGAGGCGTTCCATCAAACGGTATGATGTGTTCTATCGAAGAACTCGGTTCAGACAGAAACTTCTTCCCGGATGCTCCAGAATATGGTCTCTATATCTTCCCAGAAGATACAGAGGTTGGAGCTGATGCTATCGAAGTACTCGGACTTCACGATACAGCTATTGAATACGAAATTACATCAAACAGAGTAGATTGCTTCGGTGTACTCGGAATAGCTCGTGAAGCTGCTGCTACATTTGGCCTCAAATTCCAGCCGCCTGTAGTACCAGAAACAGGTGACGATGATGATGTAAACAAATACATCAAAGTAGAAGTAAAGAACTCAGATCTCTGCAGAAGATATACTGCTAGAGTTCTTAAAGATGTAAAGATTGCTCCATCACCTAAGTGGATGCAGAACAGACTTCGTTCACAGGGCATCAGACCAATCAATAACCTCGTAGATATCACAAACTACGTAATGCTCGAGTACGGTCAGCCTATGCATGCTTACGACCTTTCTACAATCGCTGGCGGAAAAATCGTAGTTGATACAGCGGTTGAAGGCGAAAAGTTTACTACACTTGACGGTGAAGAGAGAGAACTCGATGCAAACACAATCATGATCGGTGATGCTGATAAGCATATCGGAATTGCGGGTATCATGGGCGGTGAGAACTCTATGATTACAGAAGACGTAAATATGGTTCTCTTCGAGTCTGCATGCTTCGATGGTACACAGATTCGTCTTTCATCAAAGAAAATCGGTCTCAGAACAGATGCTTCAGGTATCTTTGAAAAAGGACTCGATCCAAACAATGCGATTCTTGCTATTAACCGTGCTTGTGCACTTGCAGAAGAAATCGGAGCGGGTAAGGTTTGCGGTGGAGTAGTTGACGTATACGGAAAGCCAATGGAAGACAGAAGACTTCCTTTCGAGCCAGAAAGATACAACCGTATCCTTGGAACTGATCTCGACAAAGAGACACAGCTTTCATACCTCACAGCAATTGACCTCGGATATGATGCAGAGAAGAATGAACTCCTCATCCCATCATGGAGACAGGACCTTCTTTCTTATGCTGATATCGCAGAAGAGGTTGCCAGATTCTATGGCTATGACAAGATTCCTACTACACTTCCAAGTGGAGAAGCTACAGCAGGTAAGCTTGGTTACAAGAATAGTTTAGATAAGCTTTGCAGAGAAACAGTTGAGTTCTGTGGTTTTTCACAGGCTATGACATATTCATTCGAAAGCAAGAAAGTGTTTGATAAGCTCCTTATACCAGCAGGAGATAAGCTTAGAGATGCTATTGAAATTTCAAACCCACTCGGTGAAGATTTCAGCGTTATGAGAACAGTATCTCTTAACGGTATGCTTACATCACTTTCTACAAACTACAATAGAAGAAATGCAGAGTGCTACCTCTATGAAATTGGAAACGTATACCTCGCCAAGTCACTTCCTCTTACTGAACTTCCAGACGAGAGAAAGCAGCTTACACTTGGCTTCTATGGCGAAGGTGATTTCTTCGACATGAAAGGTTGCGTAGAAGAGCTTCTTAAGAAGGTGGGAATGGATGACAAGGTTACTTATGACCCAGAAAGCGCTAAGCCTTTCCTTCATCCAGGAAGACAGGCAAACATCATCTATGATGGAGAAGTTATCGGCTTCATCGGTGAAGTACATCCTATGGTTCTCAAGAATTACAAGATTGGTACTCGCGTATATGTAGCTGATATTGACATGCCACATATCTACGAAAAAGCAAACTTCGATAAGAAGTTCACGGCCATCACTAACTTCCCTGCATCTACAAGAGATCTCGCTCTCGTAGCCCCAAAGGAAGTACTTGCACAGAATATTGAGACAGTATTCGATAAGGATGGCGGAGAATACTTAGAGTCATATAAACTCTTCGACGTTTACGAAGGTAACCAGATCGAAGAAGGATTTAAATCAATGGCTTACTCACTTGTGTTCAGAGCAAAGGACAAGAATCTTGCTGATACAGATGTAAACACAGCTGTAGAGAACATTATGAGTGGTCTTAAGGAAATAGGAGTAGAACTTAGAAAGTAATGGATAATAAGGATGCAAATGTAATGCTTCTTTCGGATTATGATTATTATCTTCCGGAAGAGCTGATAGCTCAGGACCCTTTGGAGAAGCGTTCTGATTCGAGGATGATGGTTCTCGACAGGGAGACAGGGGAGTTTACACATAAGCATTTCTATGACTTACTTGATTATCTTGAGGAAGGAGATTGCCTTGTAATTAATAATACAAAGGTAATCCCTGCCCGACTCTTGGGAGCGCGTGAGAAAACAGGAGGAAAGGTAGAACTTCTTCTTCTTAATCGTAAGACAGATACAGATTGGGAAACACTCGTTAAGCCTGGTAAGAAGGCGAGAGTAGGAGATATTATCGACTTCGGTGAAGGCCTCTTAAAGGCTGAGGTTATCGATGTCCTTCCTGATGGAAATAGAATCGTTAGATTCCTCTTCGAAGGAATCTTTGAAGAAATTCTCGATAAGCTCGGTGAGATGCCTATCCCACCATATATTCATCACCAGCTCAAGGAGCGTGAGAGATATAACACGGTTTATGCTAAGTATGATGGCTCTGCGGCTGCACCTACAGCAGGTCTTCACTTTACACAGGAACTTCTTCAGAAAGTGAAGGATAAAGGTGTCGATATCGCTGAAGTTACACTTCATGTAGGGCTCGGAACTTTTAGACCTGTAAAGGAAGAGAATGTACTTGAACACGAGATGCATTCTGAATACTATCAGGTTACAGAAGAAGCAGCAGAGAAAATTAATAAGGCAAAGAGAAACGGTCATAGAGTGTTCTCTGTAGGTACTACATCTACTAGAACAATTGAGACTGTTGCAGAAGCGGATGGAACTATGAAAGCAGCCAGTGGCTGGACTCAGATTTTTATCTATCCAGGATACAAGTTCAAAGTAATCGATGGACTGATCACAAACTTCCATTTGCCTAAATCTACACTTATTATGCTCGTATCTGCTCTCGCAGGAAGAGAGCATGTACTTAATGCGTATGAGGAAGCAGTTAGAGAGAAATATCGTTTCTTTAGTTTCGGAGATGCAATGCTTCTTTTGCCTCATAAAGAATAATTATTCATCGCTTCTCTTTACTTTTAAAGGGGAGCGATTTTTTTAGAAAGGGTTATTAGTATATGAATGACGCTATTATTTTTCCAAACCTGCATATAACTCTTAAGAATGTAGGAAGAAGTGTGGATATCTTTGGTTTCAGGGTTGCATTTTATGGAATAGTAATTGCTTTGGGAATGCTTCTCGGATCTTTTATCATCCTAAAAGAAGCGAAGAGAAGAGAGATGAGCCAGGATGATATTCTTGATGTGATTATATTTTCTCTCATCTTTGGTATCATCGGGGCAAGGGCTTATTATGTAGCTTTTTCCTGGGATGTGTATAAAGAAAACTGGCTCAGTGTGTTCAACATAAGAGAAGGTGGCCTCGCAATCTATGGCGGAATCATCTTCGGAGTGATTACTGCGCTCATCGTATGCAAGACTAAGGAACTTAAGTTCCTCGATGTAGCTGATGTCTGCATCTTAGGGCTTCCGGTCGGACAGATGATTGGACGCTGGGGGAACTTCTTTAATAGAGAGGCCTTTGGTGGTTATACAGATAATATCTTTGCAATGCAGATTCCATTAAACCAGGTTCGCTCTATGGACGATGTCACAACGGAAATGATGGATAACGGAAAAATCATTAAAGATACACTTTTTATCAATGTCCATCCGACTTTCCTGTATGAGTCACTTTGGTGCCTCGGCGTGTTTGTGATTCTCTTCCTCCTTCGAAAGAAGATTCGCTTCAGAGGGGAACAGCTTCTTCGATACATGTTCTTGTATGGCTTAGGTCGCGTTTGGATTGAAGGACTTAGAACGGACCAGCTTCATATTTGGAACACGAATATAGCAGTATCTCAGGTCCTTGCAGGGG
>DAISYI010000013.1:11281-15869 GCA_036825385.1 Lachnospiraceae bacterium
GAGTGCGATTTTGATTATTGTATTTAGTTTTAAATCATCTGAAAAAGCTTCCGCATCTACACAGGAAGAGAAGAAGGATGCTGAATAAAAATTTAATATATTAACTTAAATCACCTATCGGTTGAGGCCGGTAGGTGTTTTTTTTATGCTTTTTCGAAATGTTGGTTTGGGATTAAAAACCACCACCATATATAGTGTGGCAAAAATGTGGGATTTCCCTCCACCGTGTCACCACTTTAAAAAAGCTTGATTTTCTGCGGTTTAGGGCTTGAAATATTACTCCAGAAAGACTAAAATAATCGTACAAGTGGTAAATAGTGGTTGCGAGTGGTAGAAAGTGGTGGATAAGTTGAAAAGATGGTTGATAAATCGTCGAACAACTTAAGTTATCCACAATAATCGCTCGAAATTAATGAATCGCATGGGAAAAGTGTCTTCTCAGGCGACTTTGGTGACTTTGGAAAGTTCTTAGCGAAGGAAAGGAGGAAATGCCATATGTTCATGGGTGAATATAGCCACTCTATAGATGCAAAAGGGCGCCTCATTATACCTTCAAAGCTTAGAGAACAGCTTGGAGAATCTTTCGTTGTCACAAAGGGTCTTGATGGATGTCTCTTCATTTATACAAATGAAGAATGGGAGAACATCGAAGCTAAGTTTAGAGAAGTACCACTTACTACAAAGGATGCACGTAAGTTTTCGCGTTTCTTCTTTGCTGGAGCATCTCAGCTTGATGTAGACAAGCAGGGAAGAATCCTCGTTCCATCACTTCTTCGTGAGTTTGCTGGACTCAAGAAAGAGGTCGTACTCGTCGGAGTTTTGGACAGAGTCGAAGTTTGGGACAAAGAGAAATGGGAATCTAGTGTTGATTTCGATGATGATGACATGGATGAAATCGCAGAACACATGGCTTCTCTCGGTGTAGGAATCTAGGAGGAGAGTTGTTATGGAATTTAAACATTATTCAGTAATGCTCGATGAGACAATTGAGAATTTGAATATTAAGCCTGATGGAATCTATGTAGATGGAACAGCCGGTGGCGGTGGCCATTCACTTGAAATCGCGAAGAGGCTAGGCGATGGCGGAAGACTTATTTGTATTGATCAGGATTTGGATGCAATTGCTGCATGCAAGAAGAGATTAAATGATTACCTTGATCATGTAACTTTTATTCATAGCAATTATGAACGGATGGTTGAAAAACTTGCTGAGATTGGAATCGACAAAGTAGACGGAATCTTACTTGACCTCGGAGTTAGTTCCTTCCAGCTTGATAATCCTGAGAGAGGGTTCTCGTATATGAGAGAAGATGAACCTCTCGATATGAGAATGGATCAGACATCACCTGTTACAGCAGCTGATATTCTGAATGAATCCTCAGAACAGGATTTATATGAAATGATTAGGGATTACGGCGAAGAGAAATTCGCTCGTAAGATAGCAAAGACAATTTGCACGATGAGAGCTGAAAAACCATTCACCGTTACTGGTGATTTGAATCAGGCGATTGTCTCATCTATACCAGCAAAAGCCAGAAGAACTGGCGGAAATCCATGCAAGAGAACATATCAGGCTATCAGAATCAAACTGAATCGCGAACTTATCGTACTTCAGGAAAGTTTAGATGGCATGATCGATATTCTGAATGAGGACGGAAGATTCTGCATTATTACATTCCATTCTTTGGAAGATAGAATCGTAAAGAACGATTTCAGAAAGAATGAGAATCCTTGCATATGTCCACCGGAGTTTCCGGTTTGCGTTTGTGGAAAGATATCAAAAGGGAAAGTTGTAACTAGAAAACCTATATTACCGACAGAGAAAGAACTAGAAGAGAATTCGAGATCCAAGAGCGCAAAGTTACGTGTTTTTGAAAGAATGACTCCTCAAAAATAAGGAGATAACGATATGGCTGAAGTAAAGAGATATTATTATGAAGAGGGAAATACCCTTCGTACAATAGAAGCACCACTTCCTAGCCTAGAAGAACGTCGTAGAGAAGCAAAGAGAAGAAAAGAAATCCAAAAGAGAAAGAAGAATATTAAGAGAGCTCAGATGATGAGACATAAGAAACTTAGTCTCATTTCACTGGGAATGGTTCTCCTTCTTGCGTTTGGAATTTTTATTTCTTATGTTCACCTTCGTACTTCTATCCAGGATTACAACAGGGAAATTGCGAATATTGAAGGCGAGATTTCAGACCTTAAGGCTAAAAATATGTCCAAAACTAATCGAATTAATGCTGAAGCAAATTTGGATGCAGTAAAGGATGCGGCACTAAATAGATTAGGAATGAACTATGCAACTCCTGACAAAATAGTGTATTATGAAATAGACGATGATGATTTCATGAGTCAGTATAAAGATATACCATAAAGTAGCGGAGTAATATTTTGGCTAATTCAAATAGAAAAAGAGAAAACAAGTTTACGTTTAAGATGCAGGGCAGACTGACGATGGTGTTTGGTCTGACCTGTGTCTTTTTTGCGATATTGATCGGACGTATTATATACATTCAGACGAAGTCGGGGGCTAAGTACGAGAAGATAGTTCTCGAACAGCAGGAGTATACATCGAAGACAATTCCTTACCAGAGAGGGAACATCCTCGATTCACAGGGTACGGCATTAGCTTCTTCGATTGATGTCTACAATATTATATTGGATTGTAAAGAACTTAATAAGCACACAAATCTCAAGAAGAGCACTATGGAGATTGTTAAGAATTCATTCCCTGAAGTAGATATGAAAGACTTCAAGAAGAGACTTAAGAAGAATCCGAATAGTAGATATCAGGTTCTTGCAAAGAAAGTTAGCTATGATGAAAAAGCAGCTTTCGATGAAGAGTGCAAGAAGAGAAAGAAAGATAAAGTAAAGTCAAATGAGTGCATCGGTATTTGGACTGAGAAGGAATATGTTCGTCAGTATCCATATGGATCTCTGGCAGCGTCAGTCATCGGATTTACAGCATCAGGTAATAAAGGTCTTACTGGACTTGAACTTTACTATGACAAGGAATTAAATGGTGTAAATGGTCGTTCATATGGATTTGTTAGTGATTCTAGTTCGGTTGAAGGAACGGTAGTAGATGCGAAGAGTGGAAACTCAATAAAGACTTCTATTGACCATAATATCCAGAGAATTGCAGAGAATGTAGTTCTCGCGAGAAACAATGAATATGTTGATGAGACTCATAAGACGGGTACGCGTTCTACATCTGTTATCGTAATGAATCCAAACACAGGTGAGATTCTTGCGATGGTTGATTATCCTAGTTTTGATTTGAATAAGCCTAGAGATTTGTCTGGACTGTATTCAGAGGAAGAAATCAATGCGATGTCGGATGAAGATAAATCAAAAATACTTAATTCACTTTGGAATAGTAAATGCGTGACAAGTACCTTTGAACCGGGTTCTACAGTTAAACCAATGACAGTTGCTTGTGGTCTTGATACAGGAAAGATTAAAGGCGATGAGTCATATTACTGTACAGGTTCACTTCAGGTTGGCGTTCACAATATTCACTGTGCGAAAAATGATGGACATGGAGCAGAGAACGTAGAAGGAGCTATTAGAGATTCATGTAACGTTTGTCTCATGCAGATGGGTATGGCAATTGGAGCAAAAGATTTCTCTAGATATCAGAAACTGTTTGGCTTTGGTCTTAAGACTGGAATTGATCTTCCAGGTGAGGCAAACACATCAGGTCTTCTTTATGGAGAGGATTTGCTTCAGAAGGATGTAAACATTGCGACTAATGCATTTGGGCAGAACTTCAATGTAACTAGAATTCAGGTTGCTTCAGCATTCTGTTCTATAATAAATGGCGGAAATCTCTATAAGCCACATTTGGTTACAAGTATTCAGGACAGCGATGGAAATGTAGTAGAGAAGATTAATCCTGTTCTCATGAAGAAGACTATTTCTGAGAACACATCTCAGACTCTTAGAGGTTATCTGAGAAGTGTTGTGACAGATGGTACAGGAAAGGCTGCAGCTGTAGAAGGTTATGATATCGGAGGAAAAACTGGTACAGCCGAGAAACTTCCTCGTGCAGAGAAGAACTATGTTCTTTCTTTTGAAGGTTTCTGTCCGGTAGATAACCCACAGATTATGGTTTACGTAACTTGTGATACTGTAAATGCTCCAGAACAGCATCATGATCCGATTGCGAAAAATATTTTCCATGACATCATGGTTCAGATTCTGCCTTACTTAAACATACAGCCATCGACTCCACAGCAGTAATTTATACTTGAAAGAGTGGGTAAAGAGAATTATATTAGGATACGTTGATTTTTAGATTATAAAGAGGTCAGATTATGTTATTTATAGCACCAACTTTAATTTCATTTTTTTCAGGAGTAATCATTCTTCGCTTCCTGGTTCCGTTCCTTACAAAGAAGAAGATGGACCAGACAGAAAGAGAAGAACTTGCTTCTCACCAGAAGAAAAACGGAACTCCTACAATGGGTGGAATCGCTATCATTCTGTCTTTTGCAATCGCATGTATCTGTTTCCATGGACAGGGGACTAGAGTACTTCCTGTTCTGGTTCTCACTGTAGGATTCGGACTTATCGGATTTAT
>DAISYI010000013.1:15879-16757 GCA_036825385.1 Lachnospiraceae bacterium
GTAGTAAAGAAGCATCCGGATGGACTTATTGCATGGCAGAAGATGCTCCTTCAGATTGCTTTTACTACATTGTTCCTCTTCCTTCTCAAGGATTACAAAATCACGTTAGACCTTCGCATTCCATTTACAAATGGTTCGTTTATATCGCTTGGATGGTTTGCGTATGTTCTTCTTTACTTTGCTGTAATCGGTACAGTAAATGGAACAAACTTCACAGATGGTCTTGATGGACTTCTGACTACTGTAACTATACCAGTAGCACTCTTTTTCACATCAGCATCTGTATACGTAGGAAAGGGCTCACCAGCAGCAGGTATGGCTATGCTTGGATCACTCCTTGCATTCCTCCTCTTCAATTGTTACCCAGCAAAAATCTTCATGGGTGACACTGGTTCACTTGCTATCGGTGGTTTCGTGGCTGGTATGGCTTACCTTACAAATATGCCGCTTTATATTATTATAGTTGGCTTTATTTACCTTCTCGAAGTGCTTTCTGTAATCATTCAGGTGGCATACTTCAAAGCTACTCATGGAAAGCGTGTGTTTAGAATGGCTCCTATTCACCATCACTACGAACTCGGTGGTTGGAGCGAGACAAAGGTAGTAGTAACATTCACTGTAATTACAGTATTGCTTTGCTTAATTGCAGCAACAGGTATCTAGATTAAATAGAAATCAGGCTTAGAAATGTCAGAGAAAAAGTTTTTGGTAATCGGTGCAGGAAAGAGTGGAGTCGCTTCATGTGAGCTGCTTTTGAAAGCTGGAAAGACACCGGTTCTTTATGATGGAAATGTAGATTGTGATTTTTCCAAATTAAAGAGTAATAATCCTTCTATTAAGGATGTTACGTGTATTGCTGGAAAAATCGACCCAGCAAC
>DAISYI010000013.1:16767-17987 GCA_036825385.1 Lachnospiraceae bacterium
AAGCCCAGGTGTACCTCTTGATACTCCATTTATCGAATCACTTAGAGAAAGTGGACTTGCTATCTGGGGTGAAATTGAGTTGGCATATAGATTTGCAAAAGGTAGTGTATATGCAATCACAGGTACAAACGGAAAGACAACTACGACAGCTTTGGTAGGTAAAATTTTTGAAGACTTTTTCCCATCGACATTCGTGGTTGGAAATATTGGAATTCCATATACTTCAGTTGCTCTGGACACTAAAGAAGAGTCAAAGACTATAGCTGAAATTAGTTCGTTTCAGCTTGAGAGTACAATTGAGTTTCGACCAAAGGTAAGTGCAATTCTAAATATTACGCCTGATCATTTGAATCGCCATCACACGATGGAGAATTACATAAAAGCGAAGGAAGATATTACAAAAGCGCAGAAGGAATCAGATGCTTGCGTACTTAATTATGATGATGAAGTACTTCGCGATTTTGGGAAAAACTTGAAGTGTAACGTTTACTATTTTTCAAGCAAAGACGAACTTGAAAATGGTGTTTATTATAAAGATAGAGAGATTATATCTACACTTTCTGGAAAGAAAGAAGTGGTAGTGAATGTAGATGAACTTGCTATCTTGGGTACACATAATTATGAAAATGCTTCAGCGGCAATTTTGATTGCAGCGCTCGCTGGAGTGCCTATGGATTCTATTAGAAAGAGTCTTAAGAACTTTAGAGCAGTAGAGCATAGAATTGAGTATGTTACTACGAAGAGGGGCGTTCGATTCTATAACGATTCGAAGGGGACAAACCCAGATGCGTCTATAAAGGCTGTTATGGCTATGGAAAGACCGATTATGCTTATCGGTGGTGGCTATGATAAGAAGATTTCTTATGATGATTGGGTAAAGACTTTTGACGGTCGAGTAAAGAAGTTTGCGATTATCGGTGAGACGAAGAAACTTCTTAAAGAAACGTGTGATAGATTCGGTTTCAGTGATTATGTTCTCTGTGACACGATGGAAGAAGCTATCGATGTTTGTTATAGAGATGCGAGCGATGGAGACTGTGTTCTGCTTTCACCAGCATCGGCAAGCTGGGATATGTTCAAGAGCTATGAGCAGCGTGGAGATATTTTTAAAGAGTATGTTAAAGGACTTAGTGAATGAGTAATGTGAAATCAAAGAAAAAAGATAATACTGTAAAGTTCTTTGATTACACCATGGTAGGTATTATCTTGCTTCTCATGGC
>DAISYI010000013.1:17997-24734 GCA_036825385.1 Lachnospiraceae bacterium
AGTTACAGCTGGAACATATAGTTTTATAGTATATGAGCAGACTAGATATAAGAAAGATGGTACAGTAGATAAAGTTGTAGTGTATGATACATCTTCATATACAGCAGCAATGCGTCACGGCTCGGCTGCTTACTTTGTAAAGAAGCAGATTGTATATTCGATGTTAGGTCTTCTTATTATGTTTGTGGTTAGTAAGTGGGACTATCATTTCTTTGTAAAGATTTCACCAGCTTTATATTTCGTTGCAATCATTCTATGTATTGTTGTTTTGTTCTCTGAACAGAGAAATCACTCAGCTAGATGGATTTCGCTTGGACCGATTAATGTTCAGCCATCTGAGGTTGCTAAGATTGTATGCATACTTATAAATGCGCTTATTATTTCAAGATATACGTTTAGAAATAGAAGAGCAGAAGATAGATTACAGACATTGGGAAAGGCGATGGTACCTACAGTTATTATTTCGGCAATCGTAGCGTCTCAGAACCTTTCTACAGCGCTAATTATCATGATGGTTTCGATGTCTATGTACTTTATTGCTTATCCAAAGAGTAAGATTTTCATCGTTCTCATTGGCGTGATTGGAGCACTCGGAATTATATTCCTTTCATTGGCTTCCTATCGTAGTTCGCGACTTAAAGTATGGAGACATCCTGAGAATTACAAGTCGGGTTACCAGACTATGCAGGGACTTTATGCGATTGGTTCTGGTGGAACTTTTGGAAAGGGACTCGGAAATTCGCTTCAGAAGAAGTTCGTTCCAGAAGCTCAGAACGATATGATTTTCACTCTTATTTGTGAAGAACTTGGGTTGGTAGGAGCTATTCTTATAATCATTGTGTTCATTCTTCTACTCTGGAGAATGTATGATATAGCGTGCCGCGCCAAAGATAAAGTGGGATCTTTCCTCGTTATCGGCGTTATGGCGCATATCGCAATCCAGGTTATTTTGAATATTTCTGTTGCGACAAACTCTATGCCGAATACCGGTGTAACTCTTCCTTTTATCAGTTATGGTGGATCGTCACTATGGATGCTGATGTTTGAAATGGGAGCAGTACTTAATGTTTCGAAGACCGCAAACTTTGATGATTAGGTGAATCATGCAGTACAAAAAATCAATTAAACTAAATGTGCCGGAGGAATCAAGTTCAAATGGCGGAATCGAAATTATGCCGAATCCGCCGAAGAAGAAACCTCGGTCAAAAGATACAATTGAACATAGAAACGCTTCCAGAAAAGCTGATGCAGAAGAGGGGGTTCGTAAACCTAGGAAGAAGAAGTCCCTTTTTCGGTACTACTTCCTGAATATTCTTCTGGGAATTATCATCTTGGGAATGCTAGGATATATTCTTTCTGTCGCAGTATTTGTCGTGAAGAGAGTAGATGTTTCTGGAAACACTCTTTACTCTAATGCTTATATTGAGAGTAAAGCTATGCATGATGGAAAGTATAGAAAGAGTACGTTCTATCAGCTCGCAATGGGAATAATTGATCCGGTAAGAGATATACCTTTTGTCGAAAGCGTAAAGGTTACGATAAAGAATCCTAGCACGATTCATCTCAAGGTTACTGAGAAAGAAATGCTTGGTGTCATTCAGGGTGAAGATGGAAAGTATGTTTACTTTGACGATGATGGAATCGTAAAGGAGATTTCGAAAACGAAACTTAATGGTGTTATGCCGGTAACAGGACTAGTTCCGAATGACCCTAAGATTGGTAAATCACTTTCAATCGATAAAGAATCTCTGACGGCGCTTCTTAACACAGTGAAGGCGCTCAAGAAATATAAGATGAAAGTTGATTCAGTTAAGTTCGAAGATAAGAACAGACTTTCATGTAACCTCGGAAGTATTTATGTTAAGTTTGGAAAATATGAATATCTTAATGAAAAAATCATGAGACTGAACATAATTTTACCGAAATTAGAGGGAAAAAAGGGTAAATTACACCTGGAGAATTGGTCTCCAAATTATACAGATATTGTGTTTGAAAATGAATAATATTGATTTTTTTACCTAAATAAGGTTGAAAAGATAGTAAAAAAATAATATTATATTGACTAGATGTTTCACAGCTCATCCGTGAAACAATACTTAGTGGAGAAAAAGGAGGAACCTACCTTGCTCGAAGTAGTTAATACTGATAATGAATCCAAGGCGAGAATAATCGTCATCGGCGCGGGCGGCGGTGGAAACAATGCCGTTAACCGTATGGTTGAAGAAAATATTGGGGGAGTAGAGCTTATAGGAGTAAATACAGACTTGCAGGCTCTTTCTCTTTGCAAAGCATCAACACCACTTCAGATTGGAGAGAAACTTACAAAGGGTCTCGGCGCAGGCGGAAACCCTGAGGTAGGTGAGAAGGCCGCTGAAGAAAGTATAGAAGAAATCTCAGCAGCAGTTAAGGGTGCCGACATGGTATTCGTAACTTGCGGAATGGGCGGCGGTACAGGAACAGGTGCAGCACCTGTTATCGCAAAAGCTGCAAAAGAGCAGGGAATCCTTACTATTGGTGTAGTTACTAAGCCTTTCACATTCGAGGGCAAAAGAAGATCGGTAAACGCAACTAGCGGTATCGACAAGCTCAAGGATTGTGTAGATTCGCTTATCGTAATTCCAAATGATAGATTGCTTGAAATCGTGGATAAGAGAGTGTCAATGCCAGATGCACTCAAGAAAGCTGATGAAGTTCTTCAGCAGGCTGTAACTGGTATTACAAACCTCATCAATGTTACTGGTCTTATCAACCTCGATTTCGCAGATGTAAGAACTGTAATGCAGGATAAGGGTATCGCTCACATCGGTATCGGATCAGCTAAGGGCGATGATAAGGCTCTTGAGGCTGTGAAGATTGCTGTAGAAAGTCCTCTTCTTGAGACTTCTATCACAGGCGCTACTCATGCAATCGTTAACCTCACAGGTGATGTTTCACTTCAGGAAGCATCAGAGGCTATCGGATATATTCAGGACCTCATCGGTGGAGACGAAGACAATGTTATCTTCGGTGTTATGCCAGATGAGACACGCTCTGATGAAGTTACAATTACTGTTATTGCAACAGGAATGCCAGAGGAAGAAGTAAGAAAGTCATCATTCGGATCTAAACTTTCATACTACAATTCTTCAAAGACTTCTACATCAGGACTCGGTGTTAAGCCAAAGAATACTTTTGCATCAGCTCAGACTAGTGCTTCAACACTTTCAAGCACACCAGTTTCATCAGCTGTAAACCGTGTATCACTCGACACACCAGTACAGCCAAAAGCAACTGTAGCAGAAGCAGACATCCGCGTCCCAGATTTCCTTAAAGGAAGATAAATAGAAATTAACGAAAGCACTCAGCTAAGCTGAGTGCTTTTTTACGTTTCATAGTCATACCCCTATGTAAGCACTATATAATGATTGCTTGATGCAAGTTTATACGCACAGAAAAGGGGATTTTTTTCGTTTATATTGAAAAAAATCCCCTTCTTCTGTGCGCATAACCCTATGAATATGGTATCATTATATAGTGCTTACATAGGGGGTATGACTATGCATATTGAGTTTATTGGTGCTTGTCACGAAGTGACAGGAAGTTGTCATTTCGTTTCAGCAAACGGACACAAGATACTTATTGATTGTGGTATGGAACAGGGACCTGATTTGTATGAGAATCAGTCTCTTCCTGTTAATGCATCTGAGATAGATGCAGTGCTTATAACGCATGCCCATATCGATCACAGTGGGTTACTTCCGCTTCTTTACAATCATGGATTTAGAGGGAAGATATACTGTACTGAGGCTACCAGACAGCTTTGTGATATCATGCTTCGTGATAGTGCTCATATTCAGGAATCTGAAATCGAGTGGAAGAACAGGAAGGCAAGAAGAACAGGTAAGCCTGAAATCGAACCAATCTATTCGATGAAAGATGCTTACGAAGTAATGAGATGCTTTGTAGGGGTTAGATATCATGACATAGTAAATATATGTGATGGAATTAAAGCGCGATTTGTAGATGCTGGTCATCTCTTGGGCTCTTCTTCAATTGAAGTATGGCTTCGTGAAGATGATATAGAGAGAAAGATTGTCTTCTCAGGAGATATTGGTAATGACAATATCCCGCTTATCAAGAATTTCGAAACGATTAGTGAAGCGGATTATGTCCTGACTGAATCTACTTATGGAGACAGACTTCATGAGAAGAGCGAATCAGGAGTTGCTAAGAATGGATATTATTTCGCGACTGAGCTTGCATCTCTAATCGAGACCACACTTAAGAATGGTGGTAATTTAGTTATTCCTGCTTTTTCCGTAGGAAGAACGCAGGAGATTCTCTATTTCATTCGAATGATTAAAGAGGATGAAATGATTCCGGGTTTCAAAGATTTCCCGGTATATATGGATAGTCCTCTGGCTGTAGAAGCGACGACGATATTCAAAGAGAATATCAGTGAGTGCTTTGATGATGAGGCGAGAGAACTGGTAAAGAAGGGAATCAACCCAATTAGTTTTAAAGGTCTTCATGTTGCAGTTACACCTGCAGAATCGAAGGCGATAAATGAAGACAAAACACCTAAGGTAATCATATCTGCTTCTGGTATGTGCGAAGCTGGTCGTATTAGACATCACCTGAAACATAATCTGTGGAGGAGTGAGTGTACAATAGCCTTTGTAGGTTATCAGGTTCCGGGAACTTTGGGGCATAAATTGCTGGGTGGAGCAGACGAAGTTAGACTCTTCGGTGAGGATGTGCTCGTTATGGCTCGTATAGCGCGTCTTCCTGGTCTTTCTGGCCATGCGGACAGAGATGGACTGCTTAGATGGATTAGCGGCTTTAAGAAGCCTCCTAAGAAGGTCTTTGTGGTGCATGGTGATGACCTAGTTGTAGATGATTTCGCGAAGCTTATTACGGAAAAAACTGGATTCATTTCAGTGGCACCATATTCCGGAGATGCGTATGATCTGATTACTGGAGAACAGATTTCGTACGGCAGCACGAAGAAGAAAGAACGTACTACGGAATCTAGAGGTGGACGGGCAAATATGAGAATTTACGAGAGACTACTTGCCTGTGGACAGAGAATGCTCACCGTGATTCGAAAGAATCAGGGTTTGAACAATAAAGATATGGCAAAATTTGCAGATCAGTTGACTGCTCTTTGCGATAAATGGGATAGAAAGGATTAAAGAATTATGGAAAATGTAATCAATGAAAGAATAGCCAAGCTTAGAGAAATCATGGCTGAAAAAGGAATCTCTGTATATATGGTTCCGATGGCTGATTTTCATCATTCAGAGTATATCGGAGAGTATTTCATGGAGGTGGAATATATCTCAGGGTTCACTGGAACAAATGCAACTGTTGTGATTACACCAGAGAAGGCTGGCTTATGGACTGACGGAAGATATTTCATTCAGGCGAAGAGAGAACTGGCTGGTTCTGAAGTAAAACTTTATGAGATGGGAGAGGAAGGCGTTCCTACAGTTACTGAATTTGTAGAACAGGAGCTTATCGAGTGTACTGCACTTGGCTTCGATGGAAGACTCTTCACTATTGAACAGGTAGAGAAATTCGAAAAAATCGTACGTGCCAAAGATGGTACTATCGCTGAGGCTGAAGATCTCATCGATTATATCTGGACAGACAGACCGGCACTTCCTGTAAGTGATGTTTGGGAGCTTCCAGTTGAACATGCTGGTAAGTCACGTATTGACAAAATCGCTGATATCAGAAAGAAGATGAAGGAACTCGATGCTGATGGATACTTCCTTTCAGACCTTTGTTCAATCGCTTGGGTCCTTAACCTGAGAGGAAATGATATCCCATCTGTACCAGTATTCCTTTCATTCCTTTATATCAATGAGAAAGAGGTTGTTCTCTTCGCAGAGAAGAATAACTTCTCATTCCAGGTAATCTCTTCACTCGATAGTGATGGAATTAGAATTTCATCATACGAGGATTATTACCTTGAGCTTGCAAACATGAAAGAGGAGAGAGTTCTCATTGATCCTTCAGTAGTAAGCCATGCAAGCCTCGTAGCTTTCAACAAGAATGTAGAATTTGTTCGTGAAGTTAATCCTACAGAACTTATGAAGGCTGTAAAGAACGAAACAGAAATCAAAGATACTACAGAAGCTCACATCAAAGATGGTGTAGCTCTTACACATTTCATCTATTGGCTTAAGAAGACAGTAAAGACAGAGAAGATTTCAGAAGTAGATGCACAGGAGAAACTTCTCGAGTTTAGACGTGAACAGTCAGACTTCCTCGATGTTTCATTTGAGACAATTTCGGCTTATGGACCAAACGCTGCTATGATGCATTACAGCGCTACACCAGAGAAGTTCTCAATGATCGAGCCAAAGGGAATGTACCTCGTAGATTCAGGCGGACACTACATCGAAGGAACTACAGACGTAACTCGTACAATCGCTGTAGGACCACTTACAGATTTTGAAAAAGAAGATTACACAACAGTTCTTCGTTGCCATCTTCGTCTTCTCGATGCACACTTCCTTAAGGGATGTACAGGACAGAACCTCGATATCCTCGCTCGTGGACCAGTATGGGATAGAGGTCTAGATTATAGATGCGGTACAGGACACGGCGTAGGCCATATCCTTAACGTTCATGAAGGACCTAACTCATTCAGATGGAGAATCCCAAACAAGTCAAATGTATGGGAACTTCAGCCTGGAATGATTACATCAAATGAACCAGGAATCTATGTAGAAGATGCATACGGTATC
>DAISYI010000013.1:24779-28251 GCA_036825385.1 Lachnospiraceae bacterium
GACAGACTTACACAGTACGAGAAGGAAACACTTAATAAGTATCATAAATTTGTTTATGAAACACTTGCGCCTCACTTCGAGGGCGAAGAGCTTGACTGGCTCAAAGAAGCAACAAAAGAAATCTAGTACTTTAAAGGAAATATATGAAACTATTACTTATTGATGGACATAGCATACTAAACAGAGCCTATTATGGCGTACCAAATCTTACGAATGCCGATGGTATTCATACGAACGCCGTATATGGATTCCTAAATATGATGTTCTCGTTTTTGGATACGGAAAAACCTGACTACCTTGCAGTGGCATTCGACTGTAGTGCACCTACATTCCGACATGAGATGTCAAAGGAATACAAAGCAAACCGTAAAGGTATGGATCCAGAACTCAGAGAGCAGGTTCCTATGATTCAGGAACTCCTTTCTGCTATGAACATTCCTGTTGTAAAGAAAGAAGGAATTGAAGGCGACGATATTCTCGGCACTCTTTCTAGAGTAGGAGAGAGAAATGGTCTCGATGTAACTATCGTCTCTGGAGATAGAGATACACTTCAGCTCGCTACAAAGAAGACTAAGATTTCAATTCCGTCTACAAAGAAAACAGGTACAGTAATAGAAGATTATTATGAAGATGATGTTCTAGAGAAGAAGGGCGTTACACCGAAAGAATTCATCGATGTCAAAGCTCTTCAGGGTGATACATCTGATAACATTCCTGGTGTTCCAGGAATCGGAGAGAAAGGTGCTACTGCAATCATACAGAAGTACCATTCAATCGAAGAAGCGTACAAGGATTACGAGAATGTAAAACCTCCTAGAGCATCAAAGAATCTTCATGACTATTATGATCAGGCAGTTCTTTCAAAAGAACTTGCTACAATCAAACTCGATTGTGAAATTGATTTTGAGATTGAAGATGCAACTCTTCAGGATATCTACACTCCAGAGGCGTATGCTCTCTGTAAGAAGTGGGATTTGAGAAAGATTATTTCCAAGTTCGAGAATCCAGTTTCTCTGAACAAGAAAGAAGAGAAGATGGACTTCGTAGTTGCAGAAGATGAGGCTTCAGTTCTTTCCTCTCTTAAGGAGAAAGAGGAGCTCGGTATCTATCTTCTGACGGAAGGTAGACGCGATAATCGTGAAATCTATGCGTTCTTCATTTCGGATGGAGAGAAGACTTATCTCTTTAAAAATCTAGATGCTAAGGAAGTAGTTCTCGATTTATTAGAAGTTGGAAAAAGCCTAGCTTTTTCAGATATCAAGACAGCGCTCTATGCTGTACCTGAAATCGCAGAATATAGAAATAAGCATATTGGAAGTGAACAGTTCTTCGATGCGTCAGTTTCATCATATATCTTAGATCCGCTTCCATCGGATTATCCGATGGATGAGATTCTTAAAAATGAGTGTGACATTATTCTTCCTTCTTTGGAGGAACTTCTCGGAAAGATGTCTTTTGAGAAAGCACTTGCATCGTATAGTGAGGACGATGAAGTGAAGGAAGCACTTCACAAATATGGATTCATGAATGCATATGGTGCGATTAAATCAAAGGAAACAATCATCTCCAAATTAAAAGATAGAGGGATGTTTGATCTCTATCATGATATTGAACTTCCACTGATTTTCGTTCTCTTCGATATGGAAGAAAGCGGAATTAGAATGGAGAAAGATGAGCTCATCAAATATGGTGAAGAGCTTAGAGTTACCAGAGATGAACTTGAGAAGAGGATTTATGAGGCTGCGGGAGAAGAGTTTAATATCAATTCTCCAAAACAGCTTTCACAAATTCTGTTTGAGAAGCTGCAGATTCCTGGTGGAAAGAAGACGAAGACTGGTTATTCTACTGCAGCTGATGTTCTTGAGAAGCTTAAGGGGGATAACCCAATTATTGAGGATATTCTTACTTACCGCAAATATCAGAAGATTATGTCTACATACGTAGAAGGACTTTCTACAGCGGTATCAGATGATGGTAGAGTTCATTCCTGCTTCCAGCAGAAGGTAACTGCTACAGGACGTATCAGTTCAACTGAACCTAATCTTCAGAATATCCCGATTCGACTCGAAATTGGAAAGAAGATTAGAAAGGTTTTCTATCCAAGAGATGGTTTCAAGTTTGTTGATGCCGATTACTCACAGATTGAACTTCGAGTACTCGCTCATATGTCAAATGATCCTGAACTTCTTAAGGCATATAACGAAGGGAAGGATATCCATAGAGCTACAGCAGCGCTTGTATTTAAAAAGGCGTTCGAAGATGTAACTGAGAATGAAAGACGAAATGCGAAGGCTGTAAACTTCGGTATCGTTTATGGAATCAGTGCTCACGGACTTTCAGAGGATTTACATATTTCGAGAAAGGAAGCGCAGGGTTATATCGACGGCTATTACGAAGCATATCCAGCTTTGAAGGATTATCTCGATGGACTTGTTGAATCTGCAAAAGCAGATGGATATGCGCTTACATTATTTGGTAGAAGAAGACCTGTTCCTGAAATTATGTCATCGAATTTCATGCAGAGAAGCTTCGGTGAAAGAGTTGCGAAGAACTCGCCTATTCAGGGTACAGCGGCTGATATTATAAAGATTGCAATGGTTCGTGTTCATGACAGACTTATAAAGGAAGAATACGAATCTAAACTAATTCTTCAGGTTCACGATGAACTCCTCATTGAAGCGAAGGATTCAGAACTTGAAGATATAAAGAAACTTCTCGTAGAAGAAATGCAGAATGCATGCGAACTAAATGTTCCACTTATCGCTGATTTGCAGATTGGAGAGAACTGGTATGACGCGCACTAATAGATTTCCGTTCATAGGAATCACTGGAGGAATCGGTGCGGGAAAAAGCCGCATAATCGACTTTATTGAGTCGAACTACAATGCAAAAGTTTTACTTGCAGATGATGTGGCGAAGGATCTTATGAAGATGGGGACTTCGACATATGATGAAATAAAGGCTGCGTTCTCAGACTATGATATACTGAGAAATGATGGAGAATTAGATAGAGATAAATTGGCGAAAATAGTGTTCTCGAATAAAGAAGCACTTATGAAGTTAAACTCGATAGTTCATCCAGCAGTAAAGGAGAGCGTCGTAGAAATATATAGAGAAGAAGCAGAGAAGGGTAAGTACGATTGCTTTTTCCTGGAGGCTGCTCTACTTATAGAAGAACACTATGATGAAATTTGCGACGAACTCTGGTATATTTATGCATCAGAAGAGACTAGAAGAGATAGGCTTAAGAATTCCAGAGGGTATAGTGACGAGAAGATAAGCGAAATCTTTAGGAATCAATTAAAGGAAGACGTGTTTAGAGAGAAGTGCGAAGTTGTAATTGATAACAACGGCGATTTCTCTAAATGCGAGATGGATATTAGGGAAAATATTGAGAAACTTTGGGAGTAGACCAGAGGAGGTTATGAATGGAAAGCGCTAGATTAGATATGCAGAATAATGGAGATTACGT
>DAISYI010000013.1:28261-29371 GCA_036825385.1 Lachnospiraceae bacterium
ATCGGTACCAGAAACGTAGTTGGTACTGTCGGCTGCATGAAAGATGATGAATTTCATGTAATCGCAGAGGTTACTAAGCAGCACAAGACAAGAGCTATGCTTGACGGACAGATTCATAATATTAACCGTGTATCAGAAGTGGTTGCAGAGGTTAAGGAAGAACTTGAGGCGAAGATTGGATCTCACCTTACAAATGTGTGTATAGCTGCCGCTGGTCGTGTACTTGTTACTGAGACTACAACGGTTACTTACGAGTATCCAGAAGAGACTGTTGTTGAAGATGAGGATCTTCATACTCTGAATCTTATGGGTATCGATCAGGCGAAGAGACAACTCGATGATAAGCAGAATGAGAAGTATAAGTTCTATTGTGTAGGATATTCAGTAGTGCGCTACTTCCTTAATGGAGAACCATTTGGAAGCTTGGAAGGACATAAAGCTAATGAAATCGGAGAGGAAATTATCGTAACATTCCTTCCAGAAGATGTAGTAGATGGACTTTACACGGCTGTAAATCGTGCGGGACTTGAGGTTTCAAATCTTACTCTCGAGCCTATAGCTGCTATGAATGTAGCTATCCCAGAGAATTTCAGAATGTTAAATATCGCTCTCGTCGATGTTGGGGCTGGTACATCCGATTTATGTATTACAAAAGATGGAAGTATCGCCGCATATGGAATGATTCCATATGCAGGAGATGAGCTTACTGAAGTAATCGTTCAGGCTTATCTCGTAGACTTCGCGACTGCTGAACAAATCAAGTTAGATTCTACATTTAAGGATGAAGTGACATACTCAGATATCATGGGTATTTCTCATACAATCAAATCTGAAGAGGTTTGGAAGCTTCTTTCAGAAACAAAGGACAAGATTGCATCAGCTGTTGCTGACAAGATTGTCGAACTCAATGGTGGTAAGCCAGTTGCTGCTACGTTTGTAGTAGGTGGAGGCGGAAAGGTTCATGGCTTTACAAATGCTCTTGCGAAAAAGCTTGGAATTTTAGATGAGCGTGTAGCTCTTCGTGGTGAAGAAGCTATGGACGAAATTGTCTTTGATGAAGAAGACATCGAGAAGGATCCGCTTCTCGTAACACCTATCGGTATCTGTCTC
>DAISYI010000014.1:0-9839 GCA_036825385.1 Lachnospiraceae bacterium
GAGTACGGCTCGTTGGTCAAGCGGTTAAGACGCCGCCCTCTCACGGCGGAAACAGGGGTTCGATTCCCCTACGAACTACTTACATTTGAATAGCCCAACCCAACGAAGTACCGGACAACCGGTACTTTTCTTTTTATTTAAACAAAGGAGAACAAATGGGAAAGAAAGACACTTATATCAAGAAGACGGAAGAGCAGGTTCTGAAGCTTCTCGAAGGAACAGACATCGAACTTGTAGATGTCGAGTTTGTTAAGGAGCTCGATGATTACTATCTCAGAGTTTACATCGATAAGGTTGGAGGTGTTTCAATCAATGATTGTACAGACCTTTCACGCCCGATGAATGAATTCCTAGATAGTGAAGATTATATTGCAGAAGCATACATATTTGAGGTATGCTCTTGTGGGGACCGTCCTTTCAAGAAGGACAGAGATTTTGAAAGAAACCTCAATACAAAGGTAGAGGTTCGAACATATAAGGCTATCGATGGTTCAAAAGAATTCGTTGGTACCCTGAAAGCTTTTGACAAAGACAAGATTCAGCTTTCAATTGAAGATGAAGAAATTGAGTTTGATAGAGCAGACGTATCATTAGTACGTAAGGCATTTTGATTTAGGAGGAAAATCATGTCAGCAAATGTAGAAATGTTGAATGCACTTGAGATGCTTGAGAAAGAGAAAAACATCCCAAGAGAAGTAATCATCGGAAAGATTAAGGAATCACTTACAATCGCTTGTAAGAATGCATTCAAGAAACTTGACAACATCACAGTATCAGTTGATCCTGAAACATGTGAGTACCACATCATCGCAGCAAAGACTGTAGTAGAGACTGTAGAAGACTCTGAGACAGAAATCAGCCTCGCTGATGCACAGAATGTTGATGGTCACCTTACAATTGGTGATACATATTATGAAGAAATTCAGTCACTCGATTTCGGACGTATTGCAGCTTCTGCAGCTAGAAATACTCTTATTTCTGAGCTTTCAAAAGAAGAGAATAAGGCTATCTTCGATGAGTTCACATCAAAGAAGCATGAAATTGTAACTGGTGTAATCCAGAGACAGATGAGAAATGCATATAGCGTAAACCTTGGAAATACAGATGCTATTCTTGCTGAGAAAGAGCAGATCCAGGGTGAGAAGTACATCAGAAACTCAAGATATAAGTTCTACATCACTGATGTAGTTAGATCAAAGAAAGAACCTAAGATTTACGTTTCAAGAACACATCCTGAACTTGTTAGAAAACTCTTCGAACAGGAAGTTTCTGAAATTAAAGAAGGTATCGTAGAGATTAAGTCAATCGCTAGAGAAGCAGGAAAGCGTACAAAGATGGCTGTTTACTCACATGACGAGGATGTAGATCCTGTAGGTGCATGTGTAGGTATGAACGGTACTCGTGTAAACGCTATCGTTGAAGAGCTTCATAACGAAAAAATTGATATTATCAACTGGGATGAGAATCCAGCTAGACTTATCGAGAACGCACTTAGCCCAGCTAAGGTTATCTCTGTAGTAGCTGATTCTGATGACAAGTCTGCAAAGGTAATCGTTCCTGATTATCAGCTTTCACTTGCTATCGGACGTGAAGGACAGAACGCTCGTCTTGCAGCTAAGCTTACAGGTTACAAGATTGATATCAAGTCAGAAACTCAGGCTAGAGAATCAGGAGATTTCCCTGGTCTTGATGACGAATACTATGATGAAGAGTATTATGATGAAGATGAGTACACAGCAGATGATGCTGAAGGATTCACAGAAGAGTAATGAAGCATATTCCACAGAGAAAGTGTCTAGGATGTAATCAGAGTTTTGATAAGGATAAGCTCATACGCATCGTAAAGACGACTGAAGGAAATTTAATAATCGATTCTGAACAAAAAGCAAACGGAAGTGGCAAGGGTGGATATCTTTGCCATGATTCCAAATGCTTGAAGATGGCTGTGAAAAAGAGAGCTTTTTCACGTTTGTTTAAGACGGAATTGATTGATGAATTAATAGATAAATTAGATAACGAGATTAATGAAAATGAATAAGTTATATTCCTATCTCGGCTTATGTCAGAAGGCAGGCAAACTTAAAAGTGGAACCTTTCAGGTAGAGGAAGCTGTTAAGGAAGGAAGCGCTGTTTTAGTGCTTTATTCTAATGAGGCATCCGATAACTCAAAGAAAGGCTTCATGGACATGTGTAAATACTATGAAGTTAAGTGTGTCGAAATCGGTGGTATAGACGAGATTAGTAAAGCGATTGGTAAGGAATGTCGTGTTGTCTTAGCAATAACAGACGAAAATATGGCAGCTCTTGTCGAAAGCCAGCTTAATAGCTTATAGATGTCGGAGGGTAACATATGGCAAAGATCAGAGTAAGTACATTTGCAAAAGAGATCAATGTCCAGTCAAAAGATATTGTCGCATATCTTAATGAACAGGGTATTGAAGTAAAGGCTCAGAGCAACATTGATGACGATGCTCAGGCTCTTGTAATGAAGAAATTTAAAGCGACAGAAGCCAAAGCAGAAGAGAAGAAAGAGCCAAAGACAACAGAACCTAAAGCTCCTAAGAATACTGAGGAAAATAAGGAGAAAGTAACTGAGAAGACTGCTGATAAGCCTGTAGAGGCTAAGAAGAAAAAGTCTTCTATTTCTGCTGTTTTCAACGCTCAGTATTCACATGATAACAGAGGGCAGAAGGGTGGAAATGGAAAGAAGAAGAATCCTAACCACAAGAATTCTAACTTCCAGGATCCATATAGACCTAGAATTAAGCCTAGAGGAGGACATGGCCCTATTAGAGAGGATGGTACACGCGTAGGTGAACCAACACTCGAAGAGCAGAGAGCAATCGAGAGAAAGGAAGCTCAGGCTAAAGCCGCTGCTGAGAAGAAAGCTCCTAAAGAAGAGAGAAAGAATGCTCCTGAAAGAACTGAAAAACATTCTAGCGACAAGAATGTAAATAAGAACGACAAGAATGTTTCTAGAGACAACAAGAATGCTTCTAGAGACAACAACAAAGATAGATTCAAGAAGGATAAGACACATTCTAAGTTTAATGCTAACGAAGTAGCATCAGATGCTCCTTCAAAGAAGCCAGATTCTAGACGTCAGAACCCTCATGACAAAAAGAATCGTAAGAACAAAGATGGTTATAGAAACCAGGAAAATGAACATTTCATCAACCTTGAGAAGAATGGTCCAAAGAAGAAGCATAAGACTCCAGAACCAAAGGCTAAGGAAGAAGAAATCAAGTCAATTAAGGTTCCAGATCATCTTACAGTAAGAGAACTTGCTGATAGAATGAAGATGCAGCCATCTCAGATTATTAAGGATATGTTTGCAAAAGCAGTACTCCTTACTATTAATACAGATATTCCATATGAGAAGGCTGAGGAAATCGCACTTGAATACAATATTCTCTGTGAGCATGAAGAAAAAGTTGATGTAATCAAAGAAATGCTCAAGGAAGAGGAAGAAGATGAGAAGACACTTGTAAGCCGCCCACCTGTTGTTTCTGTAATGGGACACGTTGATCACGGTAAGACATCTCTTCTCGACTGCATCAGAAATACAAAGGTTACTGAGAGAGAAGCTGGTGGTATCACACAGCACATCGGTGCTTACGTTGTATCTGTTGATGGCAGAAAGATTACATTCCTCGATACACCTGGTCATGAGGCCTTCACAGCTATGCGAATGAGAGGTGCATCATCTACAGATATCGCTATCCTCGTAGTAGCTGCTGATGATGGTGTTATGCCACAGACTATCGAGTCAATCAACCATGCAAAAGCTGCTGGCGTTGAAATTATTGTTGCTGTAAACAAGATGGATAAGCCAAATGCAAATATTGATAGAGTAAAGCAGGAACTTTCAGAGTACGAACTCATCCCTTCAGACTGGGGTGGATCAACAGAATTCGTACCTGTATCAGCGAAGACAGGAGACGGTATTGATGACCTTCTCGAAATGATTCTTCTTACAGCTGACGTTCTCGAGCTTAAAGCTAACCCTAAGAGAAATGCTAGAGGTCTCGTAATCGAGTCTCAGCTTGATAAAGGTAAGGGTGTAGTAGCAACAGTTCTCGTACAGAAGGGTACACTTCACGTAGGTGATCCTATTTCAGCAGGAAGCTCATATGGTAAAGTAAGAGCTATGATTGATGAAAATGGTAAGAGAGTAAAGGTTGCTGGACCATCAACTCCTGTAGAGATTCAGGGTCTTAACGAAGTACCAAACTCTGGAGAAATTTTCGTTGCTCAGGATTCAGAAAGAGAAGCTAGAGCATTTGCTCAGGCATTCGTTGATGAAGAGAAGAGCAGACTTGTAGAAGAGTCAAGAAGCAGAATGTCTCTTGATAACCTCTTCTCACAGGTTAAGGCTGGTGACGTTAAGGAACTTCCTCTTATCGTTAAAGCTGACGTTCAGGGTTCAGTTGAAGCTGTTAAGCAGTCACTTGAAAAGCTTTCAAACGAAGAAGTTGTAGTTAAAGTAATCCATGGTGGTGTAGGTAGCATCTCAGAATCTGATGTTGTACTTGCTTCTGCATCAAACGCAGTCATCATCGGATTTAATGTTCGCCCAGATGCTGTTGCTAAGTCTACAGCAGAACACGAAGGCGTAGATATTCACCTTTACAGCGTAATCTACAAGGCAATCGAAGATGTAGAACGTGCTATGAAGGGTATGCTCGAGCCAATCTACGAAGAGAAGGTAATCGGTCACGGTGAAGTACGTGCTACATTCAAGTCTTCTAAGGTTGGTGTAATCGCTGGATGTATCGTAAATGACGGTATCTTCCAGAGAGGATGCAAGATCAGACTTAAGAGAGAAGATAATGTTCTCTATGATGATGAACTTACATCTTTGAAGCGTATGAAAGATGATGTTAAGGAAGTTAAGGAAGGCTTCGAATGTGGTGTCGTTCTCGACGGATTCAACGATATCCAGGAAGGTGATACTATTGAAACTTACATCATGGTAGAGGTTCCAAGATAAGGAGCATTTGATTTGAGAAAAAACAGTATTAAAAACATTCGAATCAATGAAGAAGTTCGCCGCGAACTTTCAAACATTATTCGTGAACTTAAAGATCCACGTATTTCTCTTATGACAAGCGTTACTTCAGTAGAAGTAGCGCCTGATCTTAAGACTTGCAAAATCTTCATCTCAGTTCTTGGCGATGAAAAAGCAAGAAAGGATACAATGGATGGTCTTAAGAGTTCTAAAGGATTTATCCGTAGAGAACTCGCACATACAATCAACCTTAGAAATACTCCAGAACTCACATTCTTCGAGGATGATTCAATCGAGTACGGAGTAAAAATGTCTAAGATGATTGATGATCTTTCAAAGAGTGAATCAGAGGAGTCTGATTTAGACTAAGCAAGTAGGAGACTAGGCATGACAAAGATTCTAGATATTGCATCAGGGAAGAATAGAATAGGTATCGCAGGCCATGTCCGCCCAGATGGTGATAGTGTAGGCTCAGCCCTTGCTGTTTATAACTATCTTAAGGACAATATGCCAGAGTGCGATTTACATATATTTCTTCAGGAGATACCATCTATTTTTTCATTCCTTAAGAATAGCGATTGTATTGAAGAACCTGGTAGTGCCCAGAAACCTTTTGACCTCTTTATCGTCGTAGATTGCGGCGATATAAATAGACTCGGTCCAGCTGGCGCTTATTTTAAAGATGCAAAGGAAACATTCTGTATTGATCACCATCTTTCAAATGATTCATTTGCTGATATAAATGATATTCAGTCTGACTGTTCAAGTGCCTGTGAAATGGTATTTGATAGAATGGACCAGAATCTTATTACTAAAGAGATTGCAGAGTGCCTTTACACTGGTCTCGTAACTGATACTGGTGTATTCCAGTATTCATCTACTTCATCACATACTATGTATGTGGGCGGTGTCCTTATGGACAAGGGTATTGATTATCCATATATCGTAGATCATGTCTTTTTCGAGAAGACTTATGAGCAGAACAGGATTCTCGGACATGCCCTTCAGAAGGCTGAACTTCTCCTCGATGGGAAGGTAATCTTCTGCCATATTTCTAGAAAAGAAATGAAAGAATTCGGAGTAGAACCAAAGCATCTCGAAGGTATTGTAGCTCAGCTTCGCTCAACTAGAGGAGTAGAAGTTGCTGTATTCTGTTACGATACAATTGACAATGCTCTTAAAGGATCACTTAGATCAACAAATGATATTAATGTTTCTGATATTGCGTCTAATTTCAGAGGCGGTGGACATGCGAAAGCAGCCGGCCTTCTCGCCAGCGGTTCACCAGAGAAATTCAAAGAAAAAGTAGTTTCTCTCATAGCAGAAGCACTTGAAAAGCAGAATAAGTAAGATTGTATGGGTGCTTTTTTAAAGGCACCCTTTTTTAGAAAATATGAAGAGTGGATATTTATTAATTGACAAAGAACAGGGAATGACAAGCTTCGCTGTAGTTAGCGCCCTTAGAAAGATACTTCACACGAAGAAAATCGGTCATACAGGAACACTTGATCCGATGGCTACTGGTCTTCTTCTAATCTGTGTCGAGAAAGGAACGAAGGCTGTTTCAGTAATGCCTGAATCAACGAAGACTTATGAAGCTGAAATGCTTCTAGGAGTTTCTACGGATACAGAGGATATCACAGGCGAAATCATTGAGGAAAAAGCCGTAAACGTTACGGAAGATGAAATCATTAAGCTTTTTCCGAGATTCATAGGTGAAATGGACCAGATTCCACCGATGTATTCAGCGAAGAAAGTGAATGGCCAGAAACTCTATGACCTCGCTAGGAAGGGTGAAGTGATTGAGCGTAAGCCGTCTCACATTACAATTCATAATATTGAGATTCTTGAGATTAACCTTCCTAAGGTTAGATTTAGTGTTAAGTGTTCAAAGGGAACTTATATCAGAACACTTTGCAAGGATATTGGAGAAGCGCTTGGAACACTTGCAACTATGACTTCGCTTCGACGTACTGATACTGAAGGATTCTCCGTCAATGATGCATATACACTAGATCAGCTTCGTGAAATGAATGATGAAGAAATCGCTGAGAAGATAATGGATATGGATTCGATTTTTAAAGTATATAATAGAATTGATATGACGGAAGAATCGGATCAGTATCTTCGAAATGGAAATGCTATTTACGAGGATGAATTTAGGGGCGAAATAGACGATTCTGATATCTACCGCGTCTATTATTCTAATGGACGATTTGGCGCGCTTTATAAGAAGAATGGTAAAGAATTAAAAGTATATAAGATGTTTAGCAATGAAGATAATTAATGACTTTTTTACGGACGAACTAAATAATGCTACATCAGTTACTATTGGTAAATTTGATGGATTCCATAGAGGGCATGAATTGCTTCTCGAGAAGATTAAATCATCGAAGTATGAAAGCTTGGTGGTGACTTTCGATGTTTCTCCTAGATTCGTGACAGGAGACGATGAGATTGGATATAACCTCATTACTCTTAAAGAGAGAATGCATCTTCTCGACAAGGAGAAAATTGACAATGTTCTCGTTTGTGAATTTGACGAACGATTCATGAAAACTGAACCGGAAGAATTTGTTCGTATACTTTGCGATAGGTTTTCGATGAAGGAACTTGTAGTAGGAACAGACTTCGTTTTTGGCTATAAGGGAAAGGGAAACATCGAACTGCTGAAAAAGTTGGCTTCAGAACTTGATTTTTCTCTCATTGTTGTCGATAAACTTCAAGATGAGGGAAGGGATATCAGTAGTTCTCTTGTTCGAACGCTTATTAAAGAAGGCAATATAAAGAAGGCGAATGAACTTTTGGGTTATAACTTCTTTGTTTGGGGACAGATTCTTCATGGGAAAAAGCTCGGACGCAAAATGGGTATTCCAACTATAAACCTAAAACCGGATGATGATAAGATACTACCAAAGTTTGGAGTTTACCTAACGAAAGTTTACGTTGAGGATAAAGTATATTCTGGAATTACAAATATCGGTGTTAGACCTACTGTAGATGATGGGAACAAGCCTACAGTTGAAACAAATATTCTTATGTTTAATGGAGATATTTATGGTGAATCCGCCAGAGTCGAATTCTTAGAATTTGTTAGACCGGAAATGAAGTTCGAATCGGTTGATGATTTGAAAAAACAAATTGAGTCAGACAGGGTGAAAGCGCTTTGTTATTTTAGATTTACTTAATTTGACTGTAGTTTAACGAGTGATTATAATTTTTTTTGGAAAGGTTTATTAAATGGAAAAAATAGCAGCGCATAAACTTTCCCTTTTAAGTTTTGGGTTTTTGTTATTATTTATTTTTAGTTTTAAGAGTGAAGCGAAAGATATAATTTCCCTACCGACTTCAGGATATTCTTCTTTTTACAAGAAGAAACCTTCATCTCCTAGAGCCGGTGTCAGTTCATATCTTTTTAAAAACAAAACTAATATTAGTTCGAATCAAAATGAAAACGTAGTTTCCTACAATATTCCTGATTCCATTCCACAGGGCGGAGAGGAGTATGGTTTCAAACACTTAGGAATGGCAGTAGAAGGCGGAAATGTAAATGTACGTGAGAAACCGGACAAGTCATCTAAGAGAGTTGGAAAGTTTCCTGATGGATGTGCCTGTGAAATTGTGAATGAAGTAGGAGACTGGTACCAGATTGTATCGGGTGAAGTTTCAGGTTATGTAAATAAAGAATTCCTTCTTACAGGAAAGGAAGCTGAAGAGAGAGCTAAAGAATTCCTCGTAAGCAATAAGCAGCTTGAAACATCTCTGAATCAGACAGAGGCATATTATGGCAGAGGTGTCAGTGATGTGAGATCGTCTGTTGTAGCTAACGCTATGCAGTATCAGGGACTCAGATATATCTGGGGAGGAACATCGCTCACAAAGGGAGCAGACTGTTCTGGTTTTGTTATGCGAATTATGGCTCAGTATGGAGTCTATCTGCCACATTCATCCGCAGCTCAGTCCAATATAGGGAAGAAAGTATCTGTGAATGAATTACAACCAGGTGACCTTGTATTCTATGGCCGAAGAAGGGTAAGCCATGTAGCAATATATATCGGAAATGGAATGGTTATTTCTGAGTTAAACAAAAAAGCTGGATGTAAAGTAACTGGTCTAAATTATTGTGGTAGATTTATTAAAGCAACTAGAGTATTACCTTAATTTTTGATGGAGGGGTAAAATGGCTGTGGACAAGAGGAAAAAGAAGAATAAAAAAATTAGATCTAAGCTTCTGCTGTTCATCGTTCCAATAGTAATTCTTATGATTACAATTCTTGTAGGCGTTTCAGCAGAACTTACAAAGAGACAGCTGACTGAAATGGCGACTGAACAGCTTGAGTCATCTGTTACAAATCAGGGAGATAATATTGAGGCTTGGATGAATAAGCTTCTTACATATTTCTCATCAGTTAAAAATACAATTGAAAATGGATCTGGTGATTCAGAATCAATCCAGAAGGTTTTGGATGCTAACTATGAATACAATAGTGATGCAAAAGATGGTCTTTATATCGGAGGCTCAGATGGTTCATATATGCAGGCCTCTAAACTTGAAGGAAATGTATCTGACCCTTCGAACAGAGAATGGTTCAAACAGGGTATGACCAGAGTAGAGATGGCGTTTGGTCCAGTATATAAAGGTTTAGATGGAAAAAACGTAATTTCAGCAACTGGCATTCTGAAAGATAATTCTGATGTAATTAAAGTAATCGGTGGAGATGTATCAATCGACAAAATCTCTGTTATTGTAAATTCTGGCGTAAAGATGAACGATGCAAGTGCTATGCTTGTTGACGTATCTGATGGAAACAAGATTATTGCTCATCGT
>DAISYI010000014.1:9849-10132 GCA_036825385.1 Lachnospiraceae bacterium
AGTTACTTTCAGAGAAATCAAAGGTACTGATTGGATTCTCGTTTCATACGTAAAGAATTCAGTTATTCTTGTTCCTGTTACACAGCTTGTTACAATTTTGGTTATTCTCGGTGTTGTTGCAGTATTAATCATTTCGCTTCTCGTAGTATTTGTCGTAAATAGAGTGGTAGCTCCTATTTCTGTAATCACAAAGCATATTAGATCAATGTCTGATGGTGACTTTACTATTGATGTAAATGTAAATAGTAATGATGAAATTGGTTCGGATTCAATATTGTCAAAA
>DAISYI010000014.1:10142-26620 GCA_036825385.1 Lachnospiraceae bacterium
AATTCGTTAAATCTATGCGTGAAATGCTTCATAGTATTCATAAAGAATCTGAGAAGCTCAAAGTCGAATCTGATAGTTCAGATGCTGTATCACGTAACATGTTCTCAGCTTCTCAGGCTCAGGGCGATGCGATGAAACAGCTTAATGAAACTGTAGATCAGCTCGCAGAAGCAGTTAACGAGATTGCAGAAGATGCAACTACACTTGCTCAGATTGTATCGGATACAAAAGAGAATAGTGTACAAGCAGATGAGAGCATGAAAGAAACAGTTGAGATTTCCAAGAAGGGAATCGAAGACATGCGTCATCTTTCTGAAGCTATGGAAGAGATTCAGAGAGCAAATGCTGAACTCGTTAAGTCAATCAATGACGTAGGAACAGCTTCAGAGGAAATTACAAATATCGTAGGAATGATTCATTCTATCGCTGAAGAAACGAATCTTCTTTCTCTTAATGCTTCAATTGAAGCGGCTCGCGCTGGGGAGGCTGGAAGAGGATTTGCTGTAGTAGCTCAGGAGATTGGAAATCTCGCTAATACATCAGCATCAAATGCAAAGAATATTTCAGACCTTATTTCTCAGGTTCATAAGCTTATCGATAATGCTGTAAACCAGGCGAATATGAGTGCTGAAAGCATTGAAGAAAATGGTAAGCTTATTGATGTTGCAGTAGATACATTTGATACAATCTACAATAACATTCAGGATTCATCAAACAGTATGTTAGAGATGATTAAGAATGTTGAGAAAGTAGATGAAGTTGCAACAAATGTAGCTGCTATTTCTGAAGAGCAGGCGGCTAGTGCACAGGAAATTCTTGCTACTTCAAACAACATGGTAGAAATGGCTGAGAATATTACTCAGAGTAGCCAGGACGTAGCTGACAATTCGCATGAACTTGCCAATACATCCGATACACTTACTGATTATGTACAGAGATTTAAGATTTAAGGAGGCTGCTATGAGAATGAATATTAAAAAGAGAATCCTTAGTTTGCTTCTTTTAGCAGTGTTAGGTACAACTGCTTTTTCCGCTTGTGGAAATGGAAGTTCATCATCTAAGAATGGTGTAAAAGTCAAGTTCATTATGACTGATGCTAATGATACTTTCCGTAAGTCACTTCTCGATGCGACGAAGGCAGAAGCGAAGTCTCAGGGCGTATCACTCGATGTAGTTGAGACTGGTGATGATGTCGATGTGCAGGCTGAAGAAGTTCGTAAGGCTAAGAGTGAAGGTTATGATGCTATCATGCTTCGACTTACAGATGCATCAACGGCACTTCAGATGAATGTGGCATCAAATGATTTGCCTATCATTTATGTAAATACTCAGCCAGGTGATTCACACCTTAAAGCTGATAAATATATTTACGTTGGTTCGAGAGAGTACGATGCTGGTTTGTATCAGGCTAAATATGTTTATGAGAAATTGAATAGCCCATCGAAACTTAATGCTATTATTTTTGAGGGCGAGATGGGACATTCAGCTCAGATTGGTCGTACTAAATCTATTAAAGAATACTTAAGAAAGAAGAATGTAGACGTCAATTACGTTTTTGTAGATACTGCGAACTGGAGTGATACTGATGCTAAAGAGAAATTCGGTATCTTCATGAAGACTAAGCAGGAATTTGATGTGGTGTTCTGTAACAACGATTCGATGGCTCTTGGCGTAGAGGAGGCTTTTAAAGAATATGGAATCGACCCTAAGAAGGTTCCAGTCTGCGGAGTCGATGCAACTCTATTTCTGATGGAGAGATGTCTTTTACAGTGCTTCAGGATGCTAAGAATCAGGCAAAGATGGCTGTAAAAGCTTGTATAGCGCTTGGTTCAAAAAAGAGCATTAAAGATTTGAAATGGCACACAGATGATAATAAATATATCTATGTACCATTTAAACCAGTAGATTCTACAAACGTCAGTGAATACAAGTAAGTATACTTTACAATTTCACGATTTTGTGCTAATCTATCAGATGTTGTGTACCTGGGTTAAGCAACTGGAATATCCGACCTGTTGCCTGATTCAGGCATTTAAAGATTTATTTTGGAGGATAAAAAATGATTTCTAAAGAAACAAAGACAGCAATCATCAATGAGTATGCTCGTACACCTGGCGATACTGGTTCACCAGAAGTACAGGTAGCAGTTCTTACAGAGAGAATCAAGGAACTCACAGAGCACCTTAAGGAGAACCCAAAGGATCACCACTCAAGAAGAGGTCTTCTTAAGATGGTAGGTAAGAGAAGAAGCCTTCTTGGTTACCTTAAGTCAGTTGATATCGAGAGATATCGTTCACTTATTGAGAGACTTGGACTTAGAAAGTAATTTTTTTAGAGCGGAATATGTTCAAGCATATTTCGCTCTAATTTTAGTTTGAATAATTTTTTTGACGTTAGGAGACGAAGTGATGGTAAAGACATTCGAAATGGATCTTTGCGGACGTAAATTGTCTGTAGAGGTCGGCAAAGTAGCAAAACAGGCAAATGGTGCCGTATTTATTCAGTATGGTGAGACTACGCTACTTTGTACAGCAACTGCATCTGATAAACCTAGAGAAGGAATTGATTTCTTCCCTCTTTCAGTAGACTATGAAGAGAAGTTCTATTCAGTTGGAAAGATTCCTGGTGGATTTAAGAAGAGAGAAGGTAAAGCGTCAGACAATGCTGTGCTTACATCACGTGTTATCGATAGACCTATGAGACCTCTGTTCCCTAAGGACTATAGAAACGATGTAACTCTTAACTCACTTGTTATGTCTGTAGATCCAGAGTGCCGTCCTGAGCTTGTAGCTATGCTCGGTACAGCTATTTCTACATGTATTTCAGATATTCCTTTTGATGGACCATGTGCTATGACACAGGTTGGTATGATTGATGGTAAGCTCATCATGAACCCATCACAGAAGGAATGGGATGAGGGAGACCTTAATCTTACAGTAGCTTCAACACGTGAGAAAGTAATCATGATTGAAGCTGGTGCAAATATTATCCCAGAAGAGGTTATGCTCGACGCTATCTATAAGGCTCATGACCTCAACCAGACTATTATTAAATTCTTCGATGAAATTATCGCAGAGGTTGGTAAGGAAAAATCAGAATACGAACATTACGAAGTTCCAGCTGACATGATCGAGGAGATGAAGAAGATTGTTACTCCTGAGTTCATGGAAGAAGCAGTATTCACTGACGACAAGCTGAAACGCGATGAAAATATTAGAGAAATTACAGCTAAGCTTGAAGAAGCTTTTGCTGAGAATGAAGAATGGCTTTCTTTCATTCCTGATGCTGTATATCAGTACCAGAAGAAGACAGTTAGAAAGATGATTCTTAAAGATAGAAAGCGTCCTGATGGAAGAGCAATCGATGAAATCAGACCACTTTCTGCAGAAATCGACATTATTCCACGTGTTCATGGTTCAGCTATGTTCACTCGTGGACAGACACAGATTTGTGATGTCGTAACACTTGCTCCACTTTCAGAAGTACAGAAGGTAGATGGACTTGATCCTAACATCACTGAGAAGAGATATCTTCACCAGTATAACTTCCCTTCATACTCTGTAGGTGAGACAAAGCCATCTAGAGGACCAGGACGTAGAGAAATCGGACACGGAGCTCTTGCTGAAAAAGCTCTTATTCCAGTTCTTCCTTCAACAGAAGACTTCCCATATGCTATACGTGCCGTATCTGAGACATTCGAGTCAAATGGTTCTACATCAATGGCTTCTACATGTGCTTCATGTATGTCACTTATGGCTGCTGGTGTTCCACTTAAGGCTATGGTAGCTGGTATTTCATGTGGTCTTGTTACAGGTGATACAGACGATGATTACATAGTTCTTACAGATATTCAGGGAATCGAAGATTTCTTTGGCGACATGGACTTCAAGGTTACAGGTACAAAAGAAGGAATCACAGCTATCCAGATGGATATCAAGATTCACGGACTTACAAAGGATATCGTAGAGGAAGCAATCAGAAGAACAAGAGAAGCTCGTTTCTTCATCATGGATACATGTATGTCAAAGGCTATTGCTGAGCCTAGAGCTGAGCTTTCTAAGTACGCTCCAAAGATTGTATCTACAAAGATTGACCCAATGAAGATTGGTGATGTTGTAGGTCAGAGAGGTAAGACAATCAACGAAATTATCGCTCGTACAGGTGTTAAGATTGACATCACAGACGATGGAAGAGTTGATGTATGTGGAACAGATCAGAAGGGTATCGATGATGCTCTTAAGATGATCGAAATCATTACAACTGATTTCTATGAAGGACAGGTTCTCACAGGAACAGTTGTTAACATTAAAGAATTCGGTGCTTTCCTTGAGTTTGCACCAGGCAAAGAAGGAATGGTTCACATTTCTAAGATTGCCAACGAAAGAATCGAGCACGTAGAAGACGTTCTTACACTTGGTGATGTTGTTAAGGCTGTATGTCTTGGCAAGGACAAAATGGGACGTATTTCATTTTCAATTAAGGATGTAACAGAGTAAGCTTATGGAACTTAAAGTTCATCTTGAGGCATTTGAGGGTCCACTGGACCTTCTTTTGCACTTAATAGATAAGAACAAAGTAAATATTTATGATATTCCTATTGCGAAGATTACAGAGCAGTATATGGAGTATCTTTCTGACATGGAGAAGTATAATCTCGAAATAGCGAGTGAATTCCTCGTTATGGCATCGACACTTCTTAACATCAAGTCTAAGATGCTTCTTCCTAGAGAAGAGGATGAGAATGGTGAGGAAATCGATCCACGAGAAGAACTTGTTCAGAAGCTGGTTGAGTATCGTATGGTTCGTACACTTTCAAACGAGCTTTATGATATGCACCAGAATGCTGACAATCTCTATTTCAGAGATCCGTCTATTCCGAAGGAAGTTCTTGAGTATGAAGAACCAGTAGATACTGCTGAGCTCATGTCTGATTTGACTTTACAGAGACTTGGAGATATCTTTGAAAGTGTTCTTCGTAGAAAGGAAGACAGAAAGGATCCGATTCGTGCCAGATTTGGAGATATTCCTAAGGAAGAAATCTCTCTCGAACAGAGAATGAGTGATGTAAGGTCTTATGTTTTTTCACATAAGAGATGTTCTTTTAAATCTATGTTAAATGCGCAGTCATCAAAGATGGATGTAATCGTTACGTTCTTAAGTATTTTGGAACTCATGAAGACGGGTGTTATCACTGTCGTTCAGGAGAACATCTTCGACGATATCGATATTACACTGCGTGAAGATAAGGTGAGTGTATAGTTAATGGATAATAAGAAGAAAAAGTCTATAATCGAAGGTATACTTTTTTCTGTTGGAGAAAGCATTAGCCCAGATAGAATCGGTAAGGCTCTCGGTATACCAAATGATGAAGTTGAATCCCTTCTTTCAGAACTTGAGAAGGAATATGAAAGCGAAGATAGAGGAGTTCGAATTCAGAAGATTGAAGGTAAGTATCAGATGAGTTCATCAAAGGATATTTATGAATATCTTATCAAACTCGCTAAGCAGCCTAAAAAGCATGAGCTTACAGAGGTTCTTTTAGAGACTCTTTCTATTATTGCTTATAAGCAGCCAGTTACTAAGGCTGAGATTGAGAAGATTAGAGGAGTATCCTCTGATCATGCTGTAAATAAGCTTGTTACATACAATCTTGCTCAGGAGCTTGGAAGACTTGATGCACCAGGTCGTCCTATGTTATTTGGAACAACTGAAGAGTTCCTTCGCTCATTTGGGCTCGAGAGTATGGAAGATCTTCCTAAACTTGATCCTGTTGAAATCGAGGAATGGAAGATTCAGGCTGAGGAAGAAGCTGCATCTACATTACTTTCAGAAGATGATGAATAAAGTTGTTTTTGAAAGTTAATTAAACGAATATGATAAAAGACCAAAATACTTTGATTTTGGTCTTTTTTTTATACAATAGATTTCGGAAAAAGGACTTAGTTTCCTTGAAAAAAAGGGCGGTTTGTCCTAAAATTTTACTCGGGTGTTAATAAAAATTTAATGGAGGAAGACGAGATGAGTTTTGACAAAAATACTCCTGCAACAGGGAGAATCGAGTCACTGCTCGACGAGAATAGTTTCGTTGAGTTAATGTCTAATGTGACTGCACGTTCTACTGATTTCAATTTGAATGAAGTGGATACTCCTTCAGACGGAGTTATCACAGGACACGGTTTGATTGATGGAAATTTGGTATATGTATATTGCCAGGATTCTTTGGTACTTGGAGGAACAATTGGTGAAATGCATGCCAGAAAGATTAAGAATATCTATGATTTAGCAATTAAAACTGGTGCACCTATAATATCTATTTTGGACAGCAATGGTATCAGACTTCAGGAAAGCTTCGATGCGCTTGAATCTCTTGGAACTATCCTAGATGCAGCATCAAAGGCTTCAGGCATCGTTCCTACAATTTCTTGTGTAGTAGGAAACTGCGGCGGAGGTTTATCTGTACTTGCTGGTTTATCAGATTTCTGTTTTATGACAGAGTCAGCAAATCTATTTTTAAATTCACCAGATTCTATTCCGGGAAACAATATTGATTTAAATGATACTTCAAATGCATCTTTCGCTTCTGAGCACTCAGGTGTCGCTGATTTAGTTTCTTCAGAAGACGAGATGTTTGAGAAAGTACGTTCGCTTATTTCTTTCCTTCCTGGATCTTTTGACGAAGGATATCGTACAGAAGAAACAGAGGATGATTTGAATCGCGCTTCAGATGTAGATGAATATCTCTCAAATACAGTTGAATTCATTAAAGAAATCGCTGATGATAATGAGTTTGTTGAAGTAAAGAGTGAATATGGTAAGTCTATGGTGACAGGTTTCATCAGACTTTCAGGAACTACAATTGGAGTTGTTGCTAACGACTTCAATGAAGCTGGAGAGTTTACTGCAAGTGGAGTAAAGAAAGCTTCTGCCTTTGTACGTTTCCTTGATTCATTTGATATTCCTCTTCTTACTCTTACAGATGCTAAGGGTTATGAAAGAAGCATTGAATCTGAAAGAGAATTAATCGTTGAGCTTTCACGTTTTGTTTCAACTCTTTCTGAAGCAGATGTTCCAAAGGTTAATTTGATTACAAATAATGCATTTGGATCAGCTTATGTTCTTATGAATTCAAAGTCTACGGGCGCTGATCTCGTATATGCTTATCCTGACGCTGAAATGGGAATCATGGATTCTGATAAAGCTTCTCTTATCATCTGTCCAGATGGTACAGAGGAAGAGAGAGAAAGCATTAGAGATGAATTTGAGGAAAAATCTCAGGGCCTCAACAATGCTCTTAGAAGAGGATTTGTAGATAGAGTAATTGAACATGTAGATACACGTAAGTATTTGATTGCAGGATTTGAAATGCTCTTCTCAAAAAGAGAGAAAGACATCGTAAAGAAGCACAGTTCTAAGTAGAAAGGGAAGATATGAAAAAGAGAATAAAAGTGTTAGCTCTTTCGCTTTTTCTGATTCTTACTTTAAGTGGATGTGGAACTGATTTAAATAAACAGAAGACCATTTACGGTGTAGAACGCGAAGGTATTGTCAAAAGTATGAAAGCCATAGGTGAAGCTACAGGCGAGCTCCCTATGAATGAAATTAAGGCTTATAAAGAACGTTTTGACAAGAGTATAGAAGAAGCAAAGACTGATAAAGATAAGAATGAAGCTCAGATGTATTCTGATTTCTTCGAAAAGATTATTGATCATAAATCTGAACTTGGTGATTTTGAGGGTTTTGGTAAACTTAAAATTGAGAAAGCAGGAAAGACTGTAACATGTACTTTGGAAGAGAACTATTCAAAGAGAGATGCACAGCTTATCTTCGTTTACAAGATAGTTAAGGATAAGATGACGCTTTCTGCTATCAATTTTAATCCGGTTTACTCAAAAGGTGAGATCTTAGGTAAAGCGGGTTTGAATGTGCTTATGGGAATGCTAATTGTATTCTCTGTACTTATCATCATTTCTTTGATTATCTATGCTTTCAAGCTTATTCCTTATATTGAGGCGAGAAGAAAGAAAGCTAAGTCTGAAACCAACGAGGTTTTGATTCAGGAAGAAAGTGAACCAGATTTAGAAGATGATTTGGAACTTGTTGCTGTAATTGCAGCTGCTATTTCAGCTTATACAGGTAAGAGTACAGATGACTTTGTAGTCAGAAAGATTAAGAGAAGATAACCGTTTGGGAGGAAATATATAAATGAAGAATTATACAATTACAGTAAATGGAAATGTTTATGATGTTACTGTTGAAGAGAAGGGTGAATCAAAGGCAACTGCTACAAAAGCTGCGCCTGTAATGAAAGCACCTAAAGCATCATCAAAGAAGGGATCAGTAGAAGTTAAGGCTGAGGCTACAGGAAAGGTATTCAAAGTATCTACAACACCTGGAGCAGAAGTTAAGAAAGGACAGACTCTTCTTATTCTCGAAATCATGAAGATGGAGACACCTATTACGGCACCAGCTGATGGAGTAGTTGCTTCTGTTGATGTAACAGAAGGTCAGCAGGTTGAAGCTGGAAATCTTCTTTTGACACTTAACTAGATTTGATTTGGAGGATGAGATGAATTACTTTTTAGAGACTTTAGGAAATCTAATTCATCAGACAGCATTTTTTAACCTTACAGTAGGCAATTATTTGATGATTGTGATAGCGTGTGTTCTTCTTTACTTTGCTATCAAGAAGGAATATGAACCTCTTCTTTTGGTTCCAATTGCCTTTGGTATGCTTCTGGTAAATATTTTTCCAGATATCATAGCTAGTCCACAGGAGACATCAAATGGTGTGGGTGGACTCTTGTATTATTTCTATTCTCTAGATGAGTGGTCTATTTTACCATCACTTATCTTCTTGGGAGTAGGAGCGATGACAGATTTTGGTCCGCTTATTGCAAATCCTGTTTGCTTCCTGATGGGAGCTGCTGCCCAGTTCGGTATTTTTTCGGCTTATTTGATGGCTATCGTATTTGGCTTTAACGATCAGGCTGCTGCCGCAATTTCAATTATCGGTGGTGCTGATGGCCCTACATCAATTTTCCTTGCAGGAAAGCTCGGACAGTCTGAATTAATGGGACCAATCGCGGTGGCTGCATATTCATATATGTCACTCGTGCCTATGATTCAGCCGCCTATTATGAAATTATTTACTACTGAGAAGGAAAGAAAGATTCATATGAAACAGCTTAGACGTGTATCCAAGCTGGAGAGAATTCTTTTTCCAATCATAGTAACACTGGTTGTGTGTCTCATACTTCCGACTACAGCACCACTTGTAGGTATGCTTATGCTAGGCAACCTCTTCAAAGAATCTGGTGTAGTACGTCAGCTTACAGAGACAGCAAGTAATGCACTTATGTACATAGTAGTAATACTTCTCGGTACATCAGTAGGTGCTTCGACAAGTGCAGAGAACTTCCTCAATATTAGAACAGTTGAGATTATCTTCCTCGGACTTGTTGCTTTCGGTATCAGTACATTTGCCGGAATTATGTTTGGTAAATTGCTTTGCCATCTGACTCACGGAAAGATCAATCCTCTTATTGGTTCCGCAGGTGTATCAGCAGTTCCTATGAGTGCGAGAGTATCACAGAAAGTTGGAGCGGAAGCGGATCCTACAAACTTCCTTCTTATGCATGCGATGGGACCTAATGTTGCAGGCGTAATTGGAACGGCTGTTGCTGCTGGTGTATTTATGGCTATCTTTGGGGTTTGATAAAAGGAGTTAAATATGAGTGAGGGAAATAAAAAATTAAAGATAACAGAGACCGTGCTACGTGATGCACATCAGTCTCTGATTGCTACTAGAATGACTACAGATGAAATGATGCCTATCATTCCTACTATGGACAAAATAGGTTACAATGCTGTAGAATGCTGGGGCGGAGCTACATTTGATGCATGCCTTCGTTTCCTGCATGAAGATCCATGGGATAGACTTAGAAAGCTTAGAGATGGCTTTAAGAATACAAAGCTTCAGATGCTTTTTAGAGGTCAGAATATTCTCGGATACAAACCTTATGCTGATGATGTCGTAGAGTATTTCGTTCAGAAATCAATTGCAAATGGTATTGATATCATTCGTATTTTTGACTGTCTTAATGATCTAAGAAATCTTGAGACAGCAGTAAAGGCAGCAAAAAAGGAAGGTGGTCACGCTCAGATTGCGCTTTCATATACACTCGGTGATGCATATACAATGGATTACTGGATGAAGAAAGCAAAAGCTATCGAAGAAATGGGTGCTGATTCAATCTGTATCAAAGATATGTCTGGACTTTTGGTACCAAAGGCTGCAGACGAACTTGTACGTGCTCTTAAGAGTGCTACGGATCTTCCTATTGAGCTCCATAACCATTACACATCAGGTGTTGCTTCTATGACATGTATGAAGGCTGTAGAAGCAGGATGTGATATAATAGATACTGCAATTTCTCCACTGGCTCTCGGAACAAGTCAGCCAGCTACAGAAGTTATGGTTGAAGCATTTAAAGGAACAGAGTTTGACACTGGACTGGATCAGAAACTCCTCGCTGAAGTAGCTGAATACTTCCAGCCAATTCGTCAGAAGTATATCGATGAGGGAACACTCTCTACTAAGGTTCTTGGCGTAAATATTAAGACTCTTCTTTATCAGGTTCCTGGTGGTATGCTTTCAAACCTTATTGGTCAGCTTAAAGAGCAGGGTAAAGAGGATAAATTGCAGGCGGTATTAGAAGAAGTACCACGTGTTCGTAAAGACCTTGGAGAACCACCACTGGTAACACCTTCTTCTCAGATTGTAGGTACACAGGCTGTTCTTAATGTACTTATGGGTGAGAGATATAAGGTTGCTACAGATCAGACGAAGGATCTCCTTCTTGGTCGTTACGGAAAGACAGAGAAACCATTTAATCCTGAAGTCGTGGACAAAGTACTCGGTGAGGATAAGAAGAACGCAATTGATTGTCGTCCTGCTGATTTACTTAAGCCACAGCTTAAAGACATGGAAGAGAAGGTTTCTAAGTGGAAGAAACAGGATGAAGACACTTTAACCTATGCGCTTTTTCCACAGGTTGCTGAAGAATTCTTCGAATACCGAGAAGCACAGAACTCAGGTATAGATTTGAAGAAGGCGGATACAGAGAATAAGTCTTATCCGGTGTAAAAACATGAATAGTTTAGATCTTATTAGTCGAATTAACGAGAACTTTAAATCACTCAGTAAGGGACAGAAACTTCTTGCTGATTACATCGAGAAGAATTATGAGAGAGCAGTCTTTTTTACTGCTTCTAAACTGGGTGAAGAAGTAGGTGTCAGCGAATCTACAGTTGTAAGATTCGCGATGAGCCTCGGATACAAAGGTTATCCTGAATTTCAGAAAGATCTCGAAGAAATGGTAAAGAACAAGCTGAATTCTATTCAGCGAATGGAAGTTACCTATGAGCAGATTTCTGAAGAAGGTGTTTTGAAATCCGTTCTCGGTTCTGATTCAGATAAGATTAAAGAAACAAGGGAAACTATTGACGAGGATGCTTTCAATCGAGCTGTTGATCTAATTCTTAATGCGAAGAAAGTATATATAATTGGTATCAGATCATGTGAACCATTGGCAAGTTTCTTGGCTTATTATATGAATCTCGTTCGAGATAATGTTATTCAGATTCATACGTCAAATTCTAGCGGAATTTTTGAACAGCTATTTAGAATTGACGAAGATGATGTTATTATAGGTATCAGTTTCCCTAGATATTCTAGAAGTATCTTAAAGGCGCTTGAATTCGCTGATAACAGAAGAGTAAGGGTTATTACACTAACAGATAGTGTAAATAGTCCGATGAACATGTACTCTTCATGTAATCTTATTGCGAAGACAGATATGGCGTCTGTTGTAGATTCTCTGGTAGCTCCACTTAGTGTTATTAATGCACTTATTGTTTCGCTTTGCCTGAAGAAACAGGAGGATGTTACAAAGACTCTTAGTCTCTTTGAAGAAATCTGGGACGAATATCAGGTATATGAAGAAAATGATGATATAAAGCATATTAACAAATCAGGTGGAAATATTTTATGAGAAAAGTAGTAATAATCGGAGGCGGTGCAGCCGGACTTGCGGCTGCATATGCTGCCTCTTTAAATTCGTGTGAAGTCGTACTTGTCGAGAAGAATGAAAAACTTGGCAAAAAGATTTACATAACAGGTAAGGGCAGATGTAATGTAACAAATGCACTTCCTATCGATGAATTCCTGGACAAAATCATTTCAAATCCCAAATTTACGTATAGTATATTTAGCGAATTCGACAATAATGATTTGATCGAATTCCTTGAGAATAACGGATGCAAGACGAAGATTGAAAGAGGAAACAGAGTTTTTCCTGTATCTGACCACGCGTCAAGTGTTACGAGAGCATTTGAAAAAGCTCTCGAAAAAAATGGGGTAGAAGTCCTTCTTAAAACAGAAGTAAGAGGAATCAATGTAAAACCGTTTTTGTCAGATGAACCAAAGTCTAAAAAGAATTCGAAAATATATTCAGTAAGTCTTTCTAATGGAGATGAGATTGAATGTGATGCTATAATAATTGCTACAGGCGGTCTTTCATATCCAACTACAGGTTCTACAGGAGATGGATATAAATGGGCTGAAGGACTTGGTCATAAAGTGACATCTTTACGCCCTTCACTCGTACCTTTAATTCTTAAAGAAGATGTGAGTGCATTAGAAGGTTTATCTCTTAGAAATGTTGAACTTTCTATTACATATAGAAAGAAGAAGACATATTTAGATCGTGGAGAGATGGTATTTACAGCTGACGGTATATCTGGTCCTCTTTGTTTGTCCGCAAGTGCGATAATTGGAAAGGATTTAGAGAAAACTGGCGAGTTACCTGGATATATCGATTTAAAGCCTGCGCTTGATTTCGATACTCTTGAGAAGAGAATTCTTCGTGAATTTGAGGAGAGAAAAAACGCAGACTTAAAGAATGTACTCGGAGCACTTCTTCCTTCAAAACTTATTCCGGTGTTTATAAGAAGACTTGGCGTTTCATCAGACCTAAAGGTCCACGATGTTACGAAGGAAGTTAGAAAGAGCATAGTTAACAATATGAAACGCTTCGAGATTACAGTTTGTGATTTAGGAAAGTATAATCAGGCTGTAGTAACTCAAGGCGGAGTATCTGTGAAGGATATTAATTCAAAAACAATGGAATCTAAATTTGTTGATGGATTATATTTTGCAGGAGAAGTCATTGATGTAGATTGTTTTACTGGAGGTTTTAATCTTCAGTTCGCATTCTCGAGTGGATATGTAGCCGGCAAGATGGCAAGTGATTTTGTGGAGGAATAACGATGAATATAGCAATTGATGGACCAGCTGGAGCAGGTAAAAGCACTATTGCAAGACGTGCTGCAAAGGAAATGGGCTTCATTTATGTAGATACAGGAGCTATGTATAGAGCTGTTGCTCTCTATATGCTTAACAACGATATCAATGTAGAAGATGAAATAGCTGTAAGCGAAGCTGTGGCAAACGTTGTTGTAGATTTGGCTTACGAAGGCGATGAACAGCAGATTCTTCTTAACGGGGAGAATGTAAATGGACTTATCCGTACACCTAAGGTTTCAGCAGCTGCTTCTAAGACTTCAGCTTATCCGGCTGTTCGAGCTAGACTTCTTGATCTTCAGAAGAATATTGCAGCAAACAATTCTGTACTTATGGATGGAAGAGACATCGGAACAGTTGTCCTCCCAAATGCGGAACTTAAGATTTTTCTGACTGCATCTGCTGAGGTTAGAGGCGAGAGAAGATATAAAGAACTCATCGCAAAGGGTGAGGAAGCAAATCTTTCTTCAATTATCGCTGATATTGAGAAGAGAGATGAGCAGGATAGAAACAGGGCTGTTTCACCACTCGTCCAGGCAGAAGATGCCGTTCTAGTAGATACATCTAATATGACAATTGATGAAGTGGTAAATCACATTATTGAATTGAAGAATTCAGTTTGTAAATAAAGGAGTAATCGTATGGAAGTAATTTTAGCTAAGTCAGCAGGCTTCTGCTTCGGGGTTAAAAGAGCTTTAGAAACAGTATACGAAGAACTTGAGAAAAAACCTGAACATATTTACACATATGGACCAATCATTCACAACGAAATAGTTGTAAATGAACTGTCTGATTTAGGAGTACAGGTTATTGAAGAAGGGGACGACCTTTCTAAGTATGAACCTGGTGTAGTAATAATTAGATCACACGGTGTTCCTGAATCAACAATTCTCGAACTTGAAAGATTAGGATTTACAATTACAAATGCTACATGTCCTTTCGTTCAGAAGATACAGCGTTCAGTAAGAAAATATGATAATGAAGGATATAAGATTATAATCACTGGTGATATCAATCATCCTGAAGTACAGGGAATAATTGGTTGGATTAAATCAGGTGAATATAAAGTAGTAAAGACGGTCGAAGAGGCATCTGAAATTACTTTCGACGAAGGAGAGAAGGTGTGTCTCGTATCGCAAACTACATTCAATTTTAAGAAATTCGAAGATATAGTTGAAATCATCAGAAAAAAAGGTTATGATTTACTATGTTTGAATACGATCTGTAATGCTACCTGGGAAAGACAAAAAGAAGCCAGTGAGGTTGCAGATAAAGTTGATGTGATGATCGTAATCGGCGGGAAACACAGTTCTAATTCGCAGAAACTCTATGAGATCTGCAAGGAAAAGAACGCGGATACATATTTTATCCAGACAGTTAATGACCTTGATTTCTCCGTACTTAAATCCATTGACAGCGTAGGAATAACAGCTGGGGCTTCGACCCCAAACAAAATTATTGAGGAGGTTCAAGGAACATGCCAGAATTAAGCTTTGAACAGATGCTTGAAGCATCAATGAAAACAATCCACAACGGGGAGATCGTAGAGGGTACAGTCATCTATGTAAAACCAGATGAAATTGCACTTAACATCGGTTATAAATGCGATGGAATCATTACTCGTAACGAGTATACAGAGGATTCAAACCTTGATCTTACAACAGTCGTTAAAGAAGGCGACGTAATGGAAGCTATCGTAACAAAGGTTAACGAGAGCGAAAGCCAGGTTCTTCTTTCATACAGAAGACTTGAGCAGGAAAAGGGAAATGAAAAGCTTAGAGAAGCTTTTGAGAACCATGAAGTTCTTACAGGAAAGGTTGTTAAGGTTCTTAACGGAGGCCTTTCAGTTGTTGTTGATGAAGCTAGAGTATTCGTACCAGCTAGCCTTATCGCAGATTCATATGTTAAAGATCTTAGCCAGTACAATGGCAAGGAAATCGAATTCGTTATCACAGAATTCAACCCAAGAAAGAGAAGAATCATCGGTGATAGAAAGCAGCTTCTCGTTGCTAAGAGAGAAGAAGCTCAGAAAGACTTCTTCGAGAACATTCACGTTGGAGATGCTATCGAAGGTACAGTTAAGAACGTTACAGATTTCGGTGCATTCATCGACCTCGGTGGTGTTGATGGTCTTCTTCACATTTCAGAAATGTCTTGGGGACATGTTGAAAATCCTAAGAAGCTTTACAATGTTGATGACAAAGTTAAAGTCTTCATCAAGAATATCAATGGTAAGAAGATTGCACTTAGCTGCAAGTTCGATACAGAGAACCCATGGAATGGTGCTTCAGAGAAGTACGCTGTAGGTACAGTTGTAACTGGTAAGGTTGCACGTATGACAGAGTTCGGTGCTTTCGTTGAACTTGAGCCAGGTATCGATGCACTTCTTCATGTATCACAGATTTCACGTGATCACGTTGAAAAGCCAGCTGACGTACTTAAGGTAGGTCAGGAAGTAACAGCTGTTGTTGTTGAGGTTCGTGACAGCGAGCACAAGATCAGCCTTTCAGTTAAGGCTCTCGATGGCAAGGACGATTCAGCAGAAGAAGTAGTTGCTACTGAGGAATAATTTTGCGATAATAAGATAAGACACATAGAACAAGTTTCTCGGAGGTTAAATTATGGACAATTATGAAGGCTTTAAGCAGAAAGTTTTATCCATGACGAAGATTGACCTTGATGCATATAAAGAAAAACAGATGCGTCGTAGGATTGATTCTCTTGTCTCCAGAAATAGTTGTAAGAGTTATGATGAATACGTAGAACTTCTCAAGAAGGATACTGCAGTATTTGATGAATTCATTAATTTTCTTACAATTAATGTTTCACAGTTTTATCGTAATCCAGATCAGTGGGAACTTCTTCATAAAGAATTCTTCCCATATCTGATGAATAAATTTGGAAAGAAACTTAAGATATGGAGTGCTGCTTGTTCTACAGGCGATGAACCGTATTCCCTTGTTATGGCTCTTTCCAGATTCATGCCTTTAAGTGATATTCATATTATCGCTACTGATATTGATAAACAGGTTATCGCTCAGGCGAAGACTGGTCTTTATACAGATAAGGCTATCGCAAATGTACCAGATGATTTGAAGAAGCAGTTTTTTACTAA
>DAISYI010000014.1:26632-27205 GCA_036825385.1 Lachnospiraceae bacterium
CAGAATATGACATTGCTGGAATTACAGACCCATTTCTTCATATCAGATTGCTGATGAAATTAAAAGATGTGTTGAGTTTAAGACACATGATCTTCTTAGAGATCCTTATATGAAAGATATGGATATGATTGTTTGTAGAAACGTTCTTATCTACTTTACTGAGGAAGCAAAAGAAGATATTTATAGAAAGTTCTATGCTGCTCTTAAAGATAAGGGAATTCTTTTTATCGGAAGTACAGAGCAGGTTATGGATTATAAAGAGATTGGTTACGTTAGACGTAATTCTTTCTTCTACCAGAAAGGTGAGTAATCCTAATTTAGAAATAATAAAACCAATGCTTTTTTAAAGCATTGGTTTTTTTATTGATTTAAAAACTGTTTTTTAAACAGGAGTAGATATTCTCAATTATAAGATTATCTGTAACATCTTTTATATCAATTTCTACAAAGCATTCTTCCTTTGATACTTTTCTATATTTCTTCATATCAGTTTTGGATACGATAACTTTAGGAATGATTCTCTCATCTTCTAAATGATAGAGGTATTCGTCTGGGTTAGGGAAATATTTCTTC
>DAISYI010000014.1:27215-28175 GCA_036825385.1 Lachnospiraceae bacterium
CCGTTTGTTGTTTGTATAGAACCCTTTAGTTTATTAGAGTCCAAAATCAAATACACGTCGTCTGATACGATACGAATTGGCTTAGGAATGCTAAGGTCTGTAGTTGTTTCAAATGTATATCTGTCTGAGCTAAACTCTTTTGATAAATCGTTTATTGTAAGCGTTTTTATTCCTTCGTAGGAAAGAACTGAGAGTATCTTAGACATTCCGATGATATCTTCCTTGTTGTGTATCATCAGAAGATATTCACTTTCGGCGTCTGGTCGGATTTGATAGCTCTTGTATACTTCGATAAGCTTTCCGCCGTCGTATTTATCGTCTCTTTCAATTCCTAGAAATTTCTCGATGTCCTTTTGTTTCATTCCTGGAAGCAAGAGTAGATGTTTAAGCTTTTTCAGACGGACATAGATATCTAGAGAATCAAATGAATCTAGGTCGAAGTCTATCATGAGGCTATCGAGACGTTCCTTAAAGAAGGGAATATCGAAACGATTTCCATTATACGTAATCAGTCGTTCGAAAGGACGAGTTCTCTTAATAAACTCATTAATAATTGCTCTTTCTTCAGTAATGTCTTCCGCAAAGAAGAGCATCGTATGAAGAAAGTTTCCTTCGATATAGCCTGTTCCAATCATATAAATATGGCAAAACTTCCGAGAAAGGCCTGTTGTTTCTAAGTCAAAAAGCAAATCTTTCTCTGTTATATATTTGTTAGTGAACGTGTTGTCTATTTTTATTGTATCTTCAAATATCTTCATAGTTTTTCCTTTTCTAGAGGTTAATTATATCATTAGTTGTGTGTGATATAGATTAATGATGAAAAATGTATTATTTTAGTAAATTATTAACAAAGATAGTACATGATTAAGTGCAAGAAATTGGAGTTTTTTACTAAAAAGTTGTATAAATAATGATATAATTTATTTGTTGAATTTATATTTTAAATTTAAAGGAGGGGAA
>DAISYI010000015.1:0-548 GCA_036825385.1 Lachnospiraceae bacterium
TATAAGTACCTGTCCTTCTTTAAATCCCTTCGGGTAATAATAACTCATAGATATTTCTTTATACTTCGACAAATCACCTATCTTTTCAACAGTTTCTTTACCATCACTTCTAAAAATCAATTCAATATGTGTTATGCGTTGGGATGTCTTATTTTTAACTTTTATACTTATCGGCTTCTCATACATTATTGTTATAAGTATTAATAAAGTAATTACAAGGCCCCCTCCTATCCCTGCAAATCGCTTTCTCTTCATTCTCTCCCCCATTAAAAAGCATTTAGTATCGTGTAAATTACCTCTTATAATTCAATATCATATTTCCATCTTCATTAAAGTCGAGATATATCTTCTTTTTCAAATTGTTCTCTATAAATGCTCTCTTCTCATCCTCTTTCATATGAATTCTGGTTCTCCAGAGAATATCATTTAGCATCGCAAAAAGGTTCAGTTCTAACTCTCCATTAAGCGAATAGATAAGTTCTCTCATAAGCGCAGCCTGACGGATATCTTCTCCAAACTGGGCGTTACCTTCTGCTTCGGCTACGGCC
>DAISYI010000015.1:558-1207 GCA_036825385.1 Lachnospiraceae bacterium
TCTCCACCTCCAGCATAGAAATTATCTATGTAGCAGTAGAAGATTCCGTTATCATTAAGCTTCTCTTTCAGCGCATAACTGCACTTCTCGTGTTCTACCATAACCATAAATCTTGCATCCGGAAGTTCTTCCATAAGTCCCCAGTAATCTGAGTCACTAGATACGATTACAAATGAATCTACATTATTCGAATAGAATTCTTTACATGTTCTCGCCGTAACCTTTACATCAGCAAGCGACTTATTATCCTTAAGTCTTTCAATCATTATATATTCGACCGGAATATCGATATATGCTGAAAGCATTTCCCACGCAGATGCCGCATGCACATCATCGAAAAGAATAATCTTATCAATCTTCGCTAGCTTATCCGCATCGAGATTTTTAATAGCAGCACACAAATCATATGGATCAGAATTCTCACAATCCACGATAAATACAATCTTATTGCTTTCGTCTATATAAGTATAAATACTCGATTTCGTTTCATCTGAGGCATCTGACACTCGGCTATTCTCCCCAAAGAATGCACCGTTCCATTTATATAAAAGATTTACAAACTTCTTATCATTAAACAGGATGTTCCCCTCATCCTGAGCCGGCCAGTTCATGTACTGCTGATAAGGGTAGTATGCGATATTCTTGTAAT
>DAISYI010000015.1:1217-13697 GCA_036825385.1 Lachnospiraceae bacterium
AGAATTCTGCTGCCTTCTTCGTACCACCCTCAGCCGTACCATTCGGCATAATGAAAATCTTCGATAAATAATTCCAATTAATCCACTGTGGAAAAATATCTCTACAATTATTTATTCTATCTTTTATGTTCGTATTAATATGAATTAGAAATGGCGTAGGTTCGCTCATATGCTGATATATATCTATCCCATCTTCTGAAAGCGCCTGAAAGCACTCCATCGGAAGGTACTCAGACATACCTACCATAGTTCTATTATCCCTCTGAATACCATGACAAATCTTTAGGAAATTTCTCTCGAGCTGAGTTCTAAGAATACATAAATTACGGATGATTCTTGCTTTCTTCTGTAAATCTAGGCTTTTATAAATTTCGAGTTTAGGCGTTTCATTTTCATTATCAAAAATTCTCTTTGGAACACCGATTAGATATGCCACACGTGAAATGATATCGTACTTTTCTCTATTACCATTATTTCCATGTGGTTCGAGTTCAGGTACTAAATCTGCAATCTGAATTGTGAAACTTGTGTTTTCGAATGTCTCCATAACTTACCCTCCTTTGAAATTTAACCCTTTATACAAAAAAACCATCCACAAAACCTTGTGCAAAGATTTCGTGGATAGTTAATGGAACCTACAATCCGAGTTTCTTTGTCACCACTTCGACGTCCGATGGAGTAGGAATATATTCTGTTCCCCTCTTCTGTCTTGTCTCTCTTCCCTTTCCTGTGATGAGAAGAACTGTGTCGCTATCAATCTCATCAATCGCTTTCTCGATAGCCTCTACACGGTCAGTGATGATCTCTTCTTTGCAGTCAAACTTCTTTACATAACTTTCAATCTCTTTACTGATTTCGAGGACATCCTCTTCACCAGCATCTTCCTCTGTAATATATACTCTATCGCAATACTCACCAGCAAGCTCTCCAAGCTCCTGTCGACGAGCATATGCTTTCTTTCCCGGACATCCAAATACGATGTGAAGCTTTTTCCCTGGGAACTCTTTCTTCATCGCCTTAAATAGTGTTTCGAAACTAAGCTTATTGTGCGCATAGTCTACGATTACATACTTTCCATCCTTAGAATAAACTTCCATTCGGCCGCTTACTCTGGCTCTCTTAAGTCCAGACTTCATGTACTCTACAGGAACACCCAGCGCCCAAGTATTCGCGATCGCAGCAAGCGCATTTGAAACATTGAATACACCTGGAAGTCCGATTTCAAATTCTTCATCGAAATCCTTCGTCTTCACCCTGAAGAAAACATGTCCGTCCTTCGATGAAATATCATATCCATAGACATCAGCACTTTCATCTTCCGTGGAAAAAGCTATAACTCTTTCAACTACATCGCTGCTCTTTGCTCTCTCTAGAACCTCAGTGGCATGATCACAATCGAGATTTACACATGCTGTCTTACACTGTCCGAAAAGCTTAAGCTTCGACTGGAAGTAGTCGTTGAAATCCTTATGCTCCCTATCTGAAATATGATCTGTTCCGATGTTTAAGAAACATCCTACCTTATATGTCACACCCATGACACGGTGGTATTTAAGCGACTGACTTGATACCTCCATAGTGAGATATTCGATACCAGAATTAACTGCGTTATTAAATGATTTATGAAGCTCAAATGTCTCTGGTGTAGTGAGGTGTGATTCCTCATTTATAACACCGTCATAATTATCGATTCCTGAGAGCACTGCGCTAAGCGGTTTTTTCTCAGCTGTAAGATAATCATCGAAAATCGCTCTTGTGAAATATGTCGTAGTAGATTTACCCTTTGTACCTGTAATACCTACTGTGTTAAGTTTCTCTGAGACATTCTCATAGTAAAAGTTCGCAATGAGTGCGAGTGCTTTTCTCATATCGCTTACGAGAATAACAGGAACATTCTCTGTTTCATATTCTTTCTCGCTTACGTAAGCTAATGCTCCTGCTTTAATTGCATCCTCTAAATACTTTGGTTCGAAATGTACCCCTTTGCATACGAATAATGTATCTTCGATTATATCTCGAGAGTTGTACGAAATATAGGACACCTCTCTGTCTAGTCTTCCCTCTACGTCTTTAACCTCTAGAATTACATCGTTCTTCTTCAAAAGCTCGATATACTCACCAAAAGTATGCTTCATTTAACTTTTCCTCTTCTTTTTAAAACTTACTTTTCCTCTGGATAAACTAGATTCCATTCCTTGCGGAGTCTAGTCATGATATCCATAACATCTTTCGTTTTATCAATCTTTAGGAGACTCTTATTTTCCGTCATAATCGCTTCCTCCATATGAATGATTTCATATGAAAGCGCATCTGCAGTATGACCCATAGAGATTTCCTCTTTCTCGCCTGTCACTGCATCTACGATTGTAGCTTTCTCTGCTCTAGGATAATCCATAATCTCTACATATCCATTCTCACAGCTTAGTACAGCTCGCTTAGGCTGCTTCGAATGAATCGAAAGTGCAATCGTCGCCATCTGGCCACTTTCATTCTGTAAGATTATAGTAGACATCTCATCCGAACCAGTTTCAGATTTCTTACAGAAACTCTTTACTTCATTCGGTGCGCTGTCCATAAATGCTCTCGCAAATGAGATAGCATAAACTCCTATATCGAGAAGTGCTCCGCCTCCAAGTTCGAGATTGAAGAAACGGTTCATTAGATTATACTCTTTAAAGCTTCCAAAATTAAGAGTAATTAGGTTAACTTTACCTAGTTTTTCTTGAACTAAATTAGATGCAATCCTTTCGATGAGTGGCATATGCCATATTGTCATGGCTTCTCCTATCATTAATCCATTCTCATCTGCAAGTTTTATCATTTCATCGAGCTGCGCGCTATTAAGAGTTATAGCTTTTTCCACGAAGATATGTTTACCTGAAAGAAGCGCCTTCTTCATATACTGATAGTGTGTATTATGAGGAGTCGCAATATAGATTACGTCTACATCCTTGTCTGCAAACAAAGCATCTGTCGTTTCATAGACTTTCTCTATCTGATATTTCTTCGCAAAATCTACTGCTTTCTTATGAGTTCTATTACACACTCCATAGAAATGAATTCCCCTGAGCATAAGCACGCTCGCCATTTCATTTGCTATTTCCCCACATCCCAATATCGCCCATTTTAAATTTGTCTCGATCATGTGATTAATATCCTTTTATTGAAAAAACAACTTCGTCTTCAACCGGTTCTAAACGTGTCACGTCCATATCTGTGATACGAATGAATCGGCTTCCATTAAGTGAATCTAGCAGTCTATCTATTCTACTCTCTGTACCCTGCACCTCCATCAGAACTGATCCGTCATATTCATTCATTACCCAACCGGTGAGCCCAATTTCTGTCGCCATCATCTGAGTTCGATAGCGAAATCCTACTCCCTGAACTCTACCTTCAAATCTAACTCTTTTTCTTACAATATCGCTGTCCATATTCCTTCCTACTATCTAAGTTTCATATTATTTTGAAGCAAATCTTTTACTATACCGAAGACTTCTCTCGTCATATTGTTCGGCAGAAAAAGCGGTGTAGTTCCACCTGGTATACCACAGACTTTTGCGCTAGTCTTCTTCTTTGCTATCTGGACGCCACGATATACGTGGAAATTATTCGTAACTATTCCTATCTTCGATTTCGAACCGATTCTCGTCTTTACGAGAGCATTCGTGATGTTCTCAGCGGTTGTCATTGATCTATTCTCGACTATTATTCGATCTGATTTGACTCCTAAACTCTCGAGGTAAGCTTTGCCTCCCTCACCCTCTGAGATTGGTTCGTTTTTTCCCTTGCCACCCGTAACAATCACAATAGTGTTCTTGTTATCATATAGGTAATTGTACGCTGCATCAAGTCTATATTTGTAAACCGTAGACGGTCCATCGTCTTTCATCTGTGCTCCGAGAACAATTATATAATCGAGATTAGGATCTGGAGTAGCATTGAACCACTTTAACATAAAGAACTGCCCCAAACCAAATATAATAAGAAGAATGATTGAGATTACTGATATGAGAGCTTTCAAGATGAGATTTAGGCTTTCCCACCGGTCGCCTGCAAGGAAGAAATAAAAAGAAAAAACCAATCCAATCGAAATCCATATTATACACGATGATGTTCCCGAATGGGCTGCGAATACAATACCTGCATACACGAATGAAATGAGAGCCATGACAAACCAAAGCACTCTGATTCCTGGGCTAAAAAAATCGCTCATTTATGCCTCCTCTTCCTTTATAATCTATCCTTCTGCGCATTGAAAAATACTACTTCAAATATAATACTTTATATGAAATTTTTCAATTTCTGAAATCTATATAAACTTCATTATTGCATTTGAGTTTTTTGACGATTTGGATTAACATAAATTATAGATTGAAAATAGCGAGGTACGCCTATGGATGAAAAAAAGAAAGTTATTGTTGTAGATACTGCCTCCGTATCGCAGGCAGGTCTGGCACCTGACGAAGTAGATATTCTTGGTGAAATTGCTAATATCAGTTTAGGAAACGCTGCTACTAACTTAAGTATGATGGTAAATCAGCGTGTCGACATCACAACACCTCACGTTCAGGTTATAAATCGAAGCGAAGCACTTGATGATTATGAGAAGACTTGTGTATTCGTTCAGATTCACTATATCGTAGGTTTAACAGGAAACAATGTATTTATCCTAAAGGAACCTGATGTACTCGGATTAACAGACCTCATGATGGGTGGTACTGGTACTGGAGTCGACGGCGAAGTAGGAGAGCTCCATCTCAGTGCTATCTCTGAAGCGATGAACCAGATGATGGGAGCATCTGCTACTGCTATGTCCGAGATGCTCGGTGTTATGGTAGATATCTCTACTCCGACACTTAGCCGAATCGACGTAGAAAGCGTAAAGCAATTTGAGAAAATGTTTGAAAGCGAACTCGACAAATTCGTTCGTATCGCATTCAAACTCGAAATAGGCGACCATATCATAAGTTCCACAATGGTTCAGCTCTATCCTGTTAGCTTTGCCAAGGAAATGGTTAAGCTATTCAAACAGAATGAAGACAATGAGAATTAAACCTCCACTCTACATAAACTACGTGAAAAAGCAGCTTGGTGCGACCCAAGCTGCTTTTTCGTTTTTTTAAATATATGCTTTTTCAGATTCTGTATCCTCAAACTGTCTTGTGAAGAGTCCGAAGTAATAACCTTTCTTCTTCATAAGCTCTCTATGATTTCCACGCTCTATAATCTTTCCATCCTTTACGACCAGAATCACATCACAGTCGACTACTGTCGAAAGCCTGTGTGCAATCATGAATGTCGTACGGCCAGTGATCACCTTTGAGATAGCCTGCTGAATCTGCTTCTCTGTTACTGTATCAATAGACGATGTCGCCTCATCGAGTACCAGAATTCGAGGGTTCGAAAGTATCGCTCTTGCAAAGGAAAGAAGCTGCTTCTCTCCTACCGAAAGCATATCTCCGCCTTCACCAACTTCTGAATTTAGTCCGTCCGGCATCTTTTCAACTACACTTCGAGCATCTACGAGGTCAAGCGCTCTCCAGATTTCTTCATCTGTTGCATCTGGATTTCCATAGCATAAATTCTCACGAATAGTTCCTGAGAACAAGTGAGGTGTCTGCAGAACATATCCGATGTTACTGTGAAGCCAGAGCTGGCTACGCTCTCTCGCATCTTTTCCATCGATGAGTACCTGTCCTTTCGTAGGCTCAAAGAAACGACACACGAGATTTACCAGAGTCGACTTACCTGCACCTGTTTCACCGACGATGGCTACGTTCGTTCCATTTGGAACTGTAAGATTAAAGTCTGTAAGAACATACTCATCACCATCTGGATACTTGAAAGATACATCCTTAAACTCGACGTCTCCTACGAGTTCTTCCCAATTTTCCTTCTTCGGTTCGAAAGCATCTCCATACTTCTCAATAACCTCCGGTGTATCTGTAACATCAGAAACCGTATTCATGAGGTTCGTAAATCTCTCGATGTTTACCTTCGCCTGAATCAAGAATGAAATCTCATTGATAATATTCTGTACCGGATCCATAATGCTCATCGCATAACTCATAAACACTGAAAGTGTTCCAAGCAACATCACTTTCTCTTGAGTCAGTCTTCCACCCTGCCATAGTACGAGTGCAAGAGCAATTGAAGAAAACATCGCAACCGACGCTTTAAAGAGTGCCGAATAATGTGTCGCATGAACAGATACTCTCTTCATTTCAAGCGTATCCTTCTTGAAATCATTATCAATTTTATCCTCAATTACGAGGTTCTTTATTGTGAGCGCGCCTGTGATTCCTTCATTGAAGTTTCCTGTAATCATCGAGTTAATCTCTCGTATTCTTCTATTAAGAGAAACCAGATGCTTCTGAAAGAACGAAATCAAAACCACAGCAACCGGGATCAGAAGCGACAGCATAACCGCAAGTTTCCAGTTGATTGAGAACATTACGATATAGATTCCGATGATATACGAGAAACTGAAGATGAGTTCGAGGAAATCCCACGAAACCACACCACCGATTTTCTCTGTATCACTCATAACTCTAGCATGAATATAACCTACATTATTCTGATTGTAATACGAGAAAGAGAGTTCCTGTAGATGTGAAAAAGCCGCATCTCTCAAATCCTTTATACAGATTATTTCCATGTCGCATGTCATTCTAAAGCCAATGTATGCAAACAGCGCCTGAACTACAATTACTGTTCCATATACTGCGACAAACATTCCAATTCCATCTACCGTCTTCTTCCCGATGAAATTATTAATCGCATATCTATTAAATAGCGGAATGATTACATCTACAGCAGATACCAACATCAGGAAAATAAGCTGTCCCAATAATCGTACTCGGTATTTCTTCAGATACGGAAAAAGCTTCGGAATACCGAACCAAGGAGTTTTTGAAATAATCTCATTACTCTGCATCGTAATCGCCTCCTTCCGTCTGAATGTCATATATTTTCTTGTAAATCTTATTGTTTCGAATCAGTTCCTCATGCGTACCCTGCTCGATAATTCTACCTTTATCCATGACAATGATATTGTCCGCATTCATAATCGTATTGATTCTGTGTGCAATTAGAATCATTGTAGAATCACCGGCAGCTTCCTTAAGAGCATGTCGGATCTTCGCATCAGTCTCACTGTCGACAGCAGAGAGCGAATCATCAAATACTTTCACAGGTGTATTTCCGATAATCATCTGTGCGATTGCAGTTCTCTGCTTCTGTCCGCCAGAAAGAGTCATTCCTCTTTCTCCGACTTCAGTATCAAACCCCTTCTTAAAGTTCTCAATAGTTCCGAGAAGCGACGCCATTCTAGCTGCCTCTCTGATACTGTCATCAGTCGGATTCTCAAATCCGATTCCGATATTCTCCTTCAGAGTTCTCGAGAACAAGTACGGCTCCTGAAGAACGATTCCGACATTCTTTCTGAGATGCGACGCCTTCATATCCTTTATGTTTACACCACCGATTGTAATCTCACCCTCTCCTTCACCTAAATCATACATTCTAGTGAGAAGATTAATAAGTGTCGATTTACCAGAACCGGTTGAACCGAGGATACCAACCGTACTTCCTGCCTTAATATTGAAAGTCACATCCGAAAGAACCTTCGATTCACCGAAGGAATACGACACATGTGAAAAAGCAATATCTCTATCAAGTGGCGGCTCGATAGCATCTACCTTGTCTCTCTCAACTTCCGAGCTCATGATGTAGTTTACACGATCAATTGCTACTCCCGCCTTACTCATCTGACTGAGAAGTCGACCAATCATTCTAAGAGGCCAGGTAAGCATTCCATTATAAGAAATAAATGCGATATACTGACCTGCTGTAATCTCACCCTGTACTGCAAGATAAGCGCCGTAAGCAGTAACAGTAATAATCTCCGAGTTCGAGATGACGTCTGCAAATGACCAGTACATCGAAAGAAGCTTGTTTATTCCTCTCCAGATACCAAAGTAGTAATGGTTCTGTTTTTCAAATCTGTCTTTCTCGTATTTCTCACGGCCAAATGCTCTTACTACTCGAACACCAGTGAGATTCTCCTGTGCGATAGATGAAAGTACACCTTCCTGTTCATCCGCGTGTTTGAAAAGCTTCGCAAAATATCTCTGAAAGAGAATGGACACAGTGATTACAACTGGCATGAAAGCTACTGCAGCCCATGTCAGCTTCGCACTGATTCCAAACATAAAAATCAAAGAAGTCACGAGAAGGAGAATGATACGCACAAACACGACGAGCTGCTCAGCGAGAAATCGCTTGATAGTTTCGACGTCAGATGTACATCTCTGAATGATATCTCCCGTCTGATTCTTTGAATGCCACTCATAAGGAAGCTCCTCAATATGACGGAAGAGATCATTTCTCATCGTCATTACGAGAGTCTCTGCTCCCTTTGATGTAAGCAAGTTGAAGAAGTATCGGCATACGATTCCAAACATCGCTACGATTAGAATCGCGAGTGCCACAATATAAAGATGTGTTCTTAAATAATCCACTCCGCCGACAGCTTCGATTAGATTCTTTGAGAATCTAGAAACCTTCGGTGCTTTGTCCCCGATAACAGAATCGACCATGAAAGCCGTAATCTTCGGATTCACGAAGTCAATAACCGTAACAAGCGCACAACAAAGAATACCACCGAAGAAGTATCGTTTACTTCCACGTAAGAAGTTTAGGATGAGCCTAAACTTCGATCCTTTTTTATCCATAATTCTTCCTTTTCCCTGATCGCTTTATTCACAGCGTTCATAACCCTCTTCTTGTCACCACTCCATGTCGGTGCGACGAGAATCTTCTTCGGGCCGTCTCCCGTGAGTCTATGGATAATCACATCATCAGGAATCATCAGTGCTAGATCCGACACCAGATCTACATACTCCTCAAATTCCATGACGTTAAATTTTCCTAATTCGTAATCTTTTAGTAGGTCTGTCCCCTTCAGTACATGTAGAAGCTGAAGCTTTATCCCATTTGCCCCAGAATCGATGACATACCTAACAGTCTCTTTCATGTCATCCTTCGTCTCTCCTGGTAATCCCAAAATCACATGTACAATAATCTGGACACCTATTTTCTTTAATTTATCCACAGCACTGTCATAAACTGAGAGAGGATATCCACGTCTTATGTACTCAGCTGTTTCTTCGTGGATAGTTTGGAGTCCGAGTTCAACCCAAACCGGTTTCACCTCATTTAGTTCTGACAGCATTTCTAGAACTTCATCGGATAGACAGTCAGGTCTCGTTTCGATTGAAATAGCCACGATATCGTCAAGCTCGATTGCTTGGAAAAAGCATCTTTTCAACCTTTCTATATCTCCATAGGTATTTGTGAAGCTCTGAAAATAAGCGATATACTTTCCATTAGTAATCTTTTTTGAAACCCTACTTTTTGCTTCTTCTATCTGTTCTGGAATAGACTTCATGGCATGTGCCGCGAAATCTCCAGAACCACCTGCCGAGCAAAAAATACAACCACGATTTCCTATCTTCCCGTCGCGATTGGGACAAGTCGTAGCTGCGCTAAGCGAAAGCTTATAAACCTTACAGCCATAGACTTCTCTCAGGTATTCATTCAAACGTTTCATTATATTTTCACTCTTTAAATGTTCTTAATTCTAATAATCATGATGCATCACCTCATTCTAGTCTCTAGTTACATTAGTTCGCTACAAATACTTCTTTACTCATAATTGCATCACCTCATAATTCTATAAAGCTATATCCTTGATGACTTCTCCAGCGATGATAAGTCCAGCCACCGATGGAACGAATGCAACGGATCCCGGTGTCTCAAGACGCTTAGTAGGTTCTTCTTCTGAATAAACCACCTTAACTCCTCTGATGTTTCTCTTCTTGAGTTCTCGTCTCATGACCTTTGCAAGTGGATCAATTTTCGTTTTTTCAATATCAGCGACCTTAAATCTCGTTGGATCTAATTTGTTACCTGCACCCATTGCGCTAATAACGCTTTTTCCTAGCTCCTTAGCCTTTGCAATAATTGTAATCTTTGCGGTAACTGTGTCGACTGCATCGACTATATAGTCATATTCGTCCCACGGGAATTCATCCGTATTGTCACGAAGGAGGAAAAATTGATAGACATCTACCTGAGCTTCCGGATTTATATCCTGGATTCTTTCCTTCATAACCTCTACCTTTGGTCTTCCCACAGTAGAATGCAGTGCTATAATCTGCCTATTTATATTTGTCACATCGACTTCGTCTTTGTCTACGAGTCCGATCTTTCCGACTCCTGCGCGGGCAAGCGCTTCACATACAAAGCCACCTACTCCGCCTACACCAAAGACTGCGACGCGGGCATTCTTTAATCTTTCTATCGCCTCTGTTCCCAGAAGCATCTCTGTTCTCTGAAACTGATTTTCCATATGTCACCTCTAAGCCAGTCCATTTTTTCGGACAATAATTTTAACACAAAAAGCCAGAGCACCCTTAAATCAAGTGCACCTGGCTTTTATCTTTACATTTTGTTATAGACTTCTAAATCTAAATCACCGTTCTGCTTTGCAATGATTGTAGTACAAACAGCATCACCTGTTACGTTTACTGCTGTACGAATCATATCGAGAATTCTATCGATTCCCATGATGAGTCCGATTCCTTCTACTGGAAGTCCGACTGAGTTAAATACCATTGCAAGTGTAACAAGTCCCACGGATGGGATACCTGCTGTTCCGACAGAAGCAAGTGTCGCTGTAACGATTACAGTAATGAAGTCTGTCGGTGAAAGGTGAATTCCGAAAGCCTGAGCTACGAATACTACGGCTACACCCTGCATGATAGATGTTCCGTCCATATTGATTGTAGCTCCAAGTGGAATAGTGAATGAAGAAAGATGTCTATCTACACCAATCTTCTCTTCCAATGTATCGATATTCAGTGGAATCGTCGCATTACTTGTCGCTGTAGAGAAGGCGAAGAGCTGAACCGGGAAGAATTTCTTTACGAACTTCACAGGTGAAAGTCTTGCCAAAACTGCGAGCAATATCTGATATACGCCGAAACACTGAAGCACAAGTGCTATAACTACGCAACCCATGTACTTAAGCATAGGTACCATTGCGTCAAAACCAAGTGTACAAAATGTTCTCGCGATAAGTGCAAATACACCGAATGGAGCGACCTTCATAACGATCATAGTCATCTCCATCATGATGTCGTTGAACTGTGTGAGGAAGTTTGTAACTGTCTGTACTTTTTCCCCAAGCTGCGCAAGTATCAATCCCACGAACATTGCGAAGAAGATTACCGCGAGCATATTTCCTTCCGCAAGAGCTCCGATTGGATTCTTCGGAATAATATTTAGAATAGTATCTGCTACAGATGTTGGTTCACTAGAAAGTGTTGTTTCTGCAACCTGAACTGCCGACATATCGAGACCGAGTCCCGGTCCGATGAGAAGTGCAACTCCAAGCGCTACGGCTACCGCCATCATTGTAGTGACGAGATAGAAACCGATTGTCTTAAGTCCAACCTTTCCAAGTGTCTTTGTATCTCCGATAGCAGCCGCTCCTGTCGAAATAGAACAGAACACAAGCGGAACTACTAGCATCTGCATAAGTCTGATGAATCCCTGTCCTACTACGTAGAACACTCCATCGATTAAGTACTTTGATACATATTCATTTGATGCGATTGTATAGTGTAGAACCAATCCCGTAATCGCGCCAAACAAAAGTGCTAACAAAATTACGGTAGTCAGTCCTAAACTCTTATTCTTTCTTTTTGACATTAACTACCTCTTTTATCCTAACCTAAAATGTATTTCTTCAAATCTTCCTTCCACTCAGGCATTTCGAATTCCTTAGTGATATGAAGCATCATATTATCAAGCGGTGTGTAAACTGAACCTGGATGTTCTATATCTACACGAAGCTTATAATCTTCAATTCCAGCAATCTTAAGAGCTTCTCGTGCAAATTCTTCACGTGTGCAGTAACCTTCACAAGATGCATGATAGATACCGTAGCTCTTCGCTTCGATCATATATGAAACGAAATCTGCAAGAGCGTGGCATGAAGTAGGTGATGAATATCCTCCATCTGGAAGAACAATTTCTTCACCGGCCTTCGCTGCTTCCAAAACTTTATCGACAAAATTTCTAGTACCATGTCCATAAAGCCATGAAGTACGTATAATTACATGCTTATCAGTAAGTGTTTCTACGAAACGTTCACCTGCAAGTTTACTCTTTCCGTAAACACTCTTTGGAACAGGTGTCTCAAATTCGTTAAGTGGTGTTTCATCACTTCCATCAAACACCTGATCTGATGAAATATAGATAAGACGTGCATTTACACGCTTCGCAGCAACTGCGAGATTTCTCGCTCCAATTGCATTTACCTTATATGCTTCTTCCGGATTCTCTTCGCATTTCTTGATATCATTCATAGATGCGCAATCGATGATTACATCAGGATGGCTCATATCC
>DAISYI010000015.1:13707-20258 GCA_036825385.1 Lachnospiraceae bacterium
CGATCCACACTCTCATATTTGCACTAGACATTATAATCCTCCCATGATCATGTCTATTTATTATTCAGCAGCTTCCGCCACTTCTCTCTTTTTAAATCTGTCGTAAATAGTTTCATGTGTTGAAATCAGCTTATCTGACAGAGTCAGAATCCAAGCGCCTCTAGAACGAGGAATATCTCTGAAGTTCAGCGGCCACATATGTGTACGAATCATAGCCTGAACATTCTCAGAAATATCGAAGTCGGCTGCTGCCTTCTTCGCTGCGATATATGGATGATGATATCCATGAAGCTTATCCCCGAAAGTGTGCCAATCATATAGGAAGTAATCATGAAGGAAAGCCGCGAGAAGAAGCTCCTTCTCATCTACCTTCGTTCCCCATTTATGATTCAGCTTGTACGAAAGTCTCGCAACCTTCGTCACATGCTCCAGAGTCGTCGTATGCCCGTGCTGAAAGAACGAACCCATCTTCTGGATCCTACTATCCGATCTAAGCTCTTCAAGTTTTTTCAAAAAAGTTTCTTCATCCCACATGGGCATTACCTGACTTTCAAACTGAAACTTTGCGTCATAAGTATACGTATTATAACACGAACCCGGGTGTTTTGTATAGACATCTTGCCACAACCTCTGTGGTTACTAGTCTTTTAGATACTCTGGTCGGAAAAAACTTCCCTTTCCAAATAGCCACTCTGGCGTTCTAAATGGATACTTAATCTCATCTACGTAGTACCAAGGATCATCTTTATGAGCTGGATTCTTTAGAACATGAAACTGCTGAGCCGGCATATACCCCTGAGCCAGAAGGAAAGCTTTCTTTCCATCTTTCTCGCATGTATCCACCACCATAACTACATGTCCTGGTGAACCACCCTTTAATACCACATCTCCAACTCTGACATCCGCTTCTGATATCTTCTTGCACTCTCTTTCCATAGATGCAGTTCCTGCGTAATTGAAAACTATATTCAAATATGATTCAAACACCTGATCCGTATTTCCTGAAGGACCTGAACCTCCCCAGGAAACATTGTTTCCACTGACTGTTACTCTTCGTCCTGCCTTATACGAATTCCAATCGCACTTAAACCCGTTTGTAAAATGAAACACTATCTCGTTATCACGACAAGCACTTCTCATATACTCAGCATACATACGGATAACCGAATCCGCGCACTGCTGTAAATCTCTATTTCCTAGCTTCATGGAAAAAACCGCCACGTGATTCTTGCTTTTCTTCTCCCCACCGTTATAAAGATGTACTGGTGTACCGTCTGCTTCCATATGATAATTTCTAATAAACTCTGTAAGAGAACCTTCCGAGGCTTCAGTTCTAGTGAAACCCTTAGGTGTATTTATTCTAGTAGCTAAAGTTTCACCTTCTTCATTTATAAAATCATAATATAATGCCTTAGCGTCAATTTTGCCATTCTTATCATTCTCTGTTTTGCCGCTATCTACGTTCTCATTAACAAAGCCTTTAAAGTCAGGCCACGCTTCTATAAATGTAGGAACTATACTCAAAGCCACTCCAGCTATGAATACAAGAGCTATAATTAGCGCTCTACGCCTTCTTTTTATTTCCTTTTTATCCATTTCCCCTCCAAATTTTCCAATCAAGAAAATATATTCTTTACAAACTCGAAAATCAGTGTATTAATATACTTAGATACTTCTCTTAGAATTTTACTCATAGGAAAGAGAAAATTCCACTAGAAAGGGTAAAATAATGGGAGAGGAAAAAAAGATTACTTACAAAGACATATGGAAAATTCCAAATTGTAGACGACTGATTATTTCAAATCTGATAAATAGATTGGGAGATTCAATCGACGCTATCGCTTTCACATGGCTCGTGTATCAGATTACTGGAAGTGCTGCATGGTCAGCCCTCATCTTTGGACTGAATCAGCTTCCTACTATCTTCGTTCAGCCACTCGCAGGTCCACTCGTAGAAGGAAAGAACAAGAAGCGAATCGTCATCTTTACCGATGTACTTCGTGGGCTGATTATTTCATCATTCGTGGCGATGTATTACTTTGATATGGTAAACCCATATATCATGGCAGGATTCACTCTTCTAATTACAACAGTAGAGTCATTCAACCTTCCTGCATCATCTGCATTTGTACCAGAGCTTATCGACGAAGAACACTTTGTAACTGCTACAAGCCTTAATCTTACAGTTTCAAAGATATTTGAAATCATTGGAATGGGCGCTGCCGGAGTCATCATTGCATCTCTCGGAGTTGGAGCGGCTATGCTTATCGATGCATCAACATTTTTGATCGGAGCCCTCATCATCGGAACCATCGAATACAGCGGATGTAAGCTTAAAGATGAAAGCATAAAGGAACAGAGTTACCACACGAAGTTTAAAGAAGGTATCAAATATCTATTCAAAAACAGCACTGTTCTTTACTTCTGCTCGCTCTGCGTACTTATAAACTTCATCTTTAGCCCACTGAATTCATTCCTTGCACCGATTACATCAGATGTGTTTGGAATGAACAGCCAGTTTTTAAGCGTATGTACAATGACTATGTCAGGAGCTGCGATTCTTTCATCACTCATAATGCCGAAGGTTATCGTCCGCTTCTCTTTTGACTCTCTCATAGGGTCTCTCGGCGCTATAATGGGACTTGCCAGCTTCGCAGTTACTTTCGGAGAATTTGTAAAGGGAAATGTCATCAGTTGTTACTTACTCGGCTGTGGATGTTTCGCGCTTATCGGTTTCTCTTCAGGTCTTCTTTCAAGCTGCTTAAACGTGACATTCGTTAAAGAAGTCGACTCTGATTATCTCGCAAGAATAGGCGCAGTATTTAATGCTATCGCTTTAGCATCTGTGCCTATCGCTACATTTTTTGTAAGTTTTTTAGCTAAATATCTTGATGTAGCAACTATAACTAGAGCATTTAGTTTTATTGGTGCATCCTTAATGGCAACACTTTGCCTGGTTCAGCATCTCAAAAGCAAAGGAGAAGTAATCACAAATGAAACATAATCTACCTGAGAACATCAGAAACTTTCGCAAACAGAAGTCACTTACACAGGAACAGCTCGCAGAAGCTGTCGGTGTTACTGTTGGTACTGTCTCAAAATGGGAGAACGGGAACTGTCTTCCTGATATTTCTATGATTACAGAACTCGCTGATTTCTACGAGGTTTCTATCGACGTTCTGGTAGGATACGATACTCCTTCAAAAAGCGTTTCAAATGCCATAAAGAAAATTGAGGATTACTATAAGAAACACCAACTAGACGAAGCCATCCTCGAATGTAATAAAGCACTCGTAAAGTACCCAAACAACTTTGACCTCTTGGAAAAAGCTGCACGTGTCTACTATATCGCTGGCTTCGAAACCAAAGATGAAATAGCACATTCTAGAGCAAAGATACTCTATGAGAACGCTCTGACCAATAAACCTGATAATGTAAAAACCACAAAAGAAATCGCTATCAGACATGGTCTCGCTATGCTTGAAAAAGACTCTGAGAAGAAAGTAGATCTCCTTAGAGATATAAATATAAATGCAATCTATAACGCAGAAATCGGCGAAGTATTTCGAAATAATGGAGATTACGATAAAGCAAACGAATACTTCTCAGAAGGTCTCTATATGGGTATCATCGAAACAACAAACATAATCGGGCACTGGTATGATTCGCTCATTAAAGCTGAGGAAATTAATACCTGTTTAACTCTTACTGAGTTTTGCATAGACATGATGCGAAAAGCATATAGAAACGGTGAGTGCGGAATCGGGGCAAAAGTGCTCGCACAATTTGAAATCATACACTCAGTTCTGCTAAATTATGTAAGCCTAGAAGGCGAAGCTAGAGATGCAATAGATGCTGCATATCAGTATGCAAAAAACTTCGACAGAAATCCGACCTATGATCTAAAAACAGGAGCCTCTTTTTGGCTAGGAAAAGACGAAGATGATGTCCCTATTGCATTTGATGAATCTGGCTCTAAAGGTGTCGAAAGCCTTTCAGGGATTCTAAACGACACGAAAGAAGAATATAAGAACAACCAGCAACTCGCTCTAGCTACAGATAAGTCAATTGCTTACTTTAAAAGGATTATTCATCAGTGATGTTTCAATCGAAACAAATACATTAGGATCAAAGAAAGATGGCGAAAGACATAAAAATCCCCCTTAAGTAGATTTGGTTATTTACCTTGTCTACTTAAGGGGGATCATATCATTTCGCTTTCACTCCTTATACCATCTGCACTAACCACACATTGCTCTTTACCATAATATAACCCATTATATTCTTAAAGATTTCTGTTCCCTGAACGAGGAAATATACTGTTACAATCGGTAGAGCCGTATATCTGGCAAGAAGGTATGCACAAGGTGCCATTACTACCCATGTAAACACTGAGTCGAAAAGGAATGTTACGAGTGTCTTTCCACCCGAGCGTAGTGTAAAATACGAGCAATGACTGAACGCACAGAATGGCATCCAAAGTGCTGCAATAGCAATAAGTTCTGTTGCAAGAGCTCTAATATCCGCATTTACATTATAAATTCTAGGGAATAATCCACCGCAAACTGACATTATTATTGCCATGATTGCACAGCAGAAGACAGAGAACGCTATCATCTTATTGTCTGCGTCTTTTGCTTTTTCAAGTTCACCTGCGCCGAGATACTGACCGACGATGATACTTATGCATGCGCCGAGCTGGATAAATACGATGTTAAAAAGATTGCTAACCGTATTCGTAATACTAAGCGCCGTTAATACATTCATTCCTCGAACTGAGTAGCTCTGTGTAACTGCACTTATACCAGCAGCCCAAAGCACCTCATTCACCATAAGCGGAGCTCCCTTTATGATAATCTTGTTGAAAATATCTAGAGGAATTCCGAAACCTGTATAAGCATGTTCGAGATATCTGTTTCTATCTTTATGTGTATGCGCCCAAAGAATAACTATTGCAGTTTCTATATACCTGGCTATTACCGTTGCAATTGCGGCACCTGCAACTCCGAGTTTTGGGAAAGGTCCGATTCCAAAGATGAGAAGAAAGTCGAGTATTGCATTCGTCGCAACGGCTACCATTCCGGCAAGCATAGGCACAACCGTCTGACCAGTTTCCTTAATATTCGTAGCATATGCCTGATTGATTGCAAATGGTAGGAGTCCTATCAGAATGATTCCGAGATACTCAAGCGCCTTCTTCATTGCAAGTTCAACCGAAGCACCTTTACTCTCTGTCAAAAACAGAGATATAAGCTCGGGACCAAACACTTTAAATATAACTATTCCGATAAGCGTCATAAAAATCGCCATGTACAGCTTAAATCTAAATGTGTACATATGGCCTTTATGGTCACCCTTTCCATAGTACTGAGCACCATAAATACTTCCGGCCGACACCGCTCCGAAAACAGCGAGAGATAGTACAAAATACAACTGATTCACAGTTGCAACAGCCGAGATTGCTTCCTGTCCTAGCTTTCCAACCATGATATTGTCCAGGAAATTTACAAAGTTTGTAATCGCGTTCTGGATAATCATTGGTGTCGCAAGAAAGATATATCTTTTATAGAAAGATTTGTCTCCTATATACTTCTTTTTTATTTTTTGTAGCATTTCCTTTTCCCTTGTATTAATCGACTATCTAGCCTTCTGAAAAATCTTCTCAACAAGATTTACATCCAATGGTTTAATTCTAGATAATTTCATCTGTCCATTTGCTGTTGCATCGAATGCAAGAGCCTTCAATTCTTCATCTGTAGGCTTCACACCTAAATCTGAAAGACTAACCGGCATATTCAGAGATTTAAAGAACTCTACCGTCTTCTCAATTCCGAGTTCTGCTGCCTTTTTATCATCGCTTTCATCTACTGCCCAAACCTTTCTTGCAAAGCGAGAGAATCTGGACAAACCATCCATATATAATTCATTCGCCCAGGCATTCCATACTGCTGAAAGAGACTCTCCATGAGTAAAATCATATTTTGCTGACAGAGCGTGTCCCAATTTATGGACAGAGAAATCCTTACCTCTACCACACTCCATTAGATTATTGTGTGAAAGACTTGATGCCCAGAATATTTCAGCCATTGCATCATAATCAGATGGATCTTTAAATACCTTTGTTCCATTATTGATTACAGTACGAAGCAATCCTTCTGCCAATTCATCAGTAAGATCACACTGAATATCAGGAATAAAATATCTCTCCATAGTATGCATCATTATATCTGTGACTCCAGCGGCAATCTGTTTCTTCGGAAGTGTCGCTCCAAGCGCTGGATTCATTATTGCAAAACGGCATCTATTAAAGTCAGTGTTGATACCAGCCTTTTTCCCAAGAGCTTCATTCGTAAGAACTGCTGAATCGCTCATCTCGCTACCTGCTGCAGGGATTGTGAGAACAGCGCCTACAGGTAGAGTCTTTGTAAGTTCTACCTTTTTAGTCCAGAGATCCCATAGCGGAGTTTCACTGTTAGCAGTTCCATGAGCAATCGCTTTTGCAGTATCGATAGCGCTTCCTCCACCGATAGCAATTATCATATCTGCTTTGA
>DAISYI010000015.1:20268-25015 GCA_036825385.1 Lachnospiraceae bacterium
AATTCGATTGCCTTTCTCACGCCCTCTTCTGCATGTGCCAAAGTTGGGTTAGGTTTCGCTCCACCGAATTCTTCAAAGAGAATCCCCTCTTCTTTTAATGAATTTTCTACTCTATCTAATAGACCAGATTTTCGCACGCTGTTTTTTCCAAAGACAAGAAGCGCACGACTTCCATATTTCTTTGCAACAGCTCCTGTCTCTAATTCTGTATCTCTTCCAAATCTAATCTCTGTAGGTGCGAAAAAGCTAAAATTATTCATCTGGTCCTCCATTTTTTAGTTAATCTATTGTGTCATTTCCATATTAGCACGGCTTCATCTCAAAAAGCAATTTTCATAAATTTATAGCAAAAAACAAAGGCCTACTTTATCTCATAAAGTAAGCCTCTGCTTTTAACCATTACACCAAAATCTAAGGAGGGATATTACAAAACAGGGGGAAAATTAGATTAAGCTATATTTTGTAATATCTGCATTTATAATTCCATCAGCGACAAATGAAATACCATCTGCGCTTTCATCGGTGTACATTGTGACTGTCATAGCCTGTTCACCATCATTTATAAATACTTCCGCACTGAATCTATCAAGTATCAGGCGAAGTTTTAATTCATTTTTAAAATTCACTTTTGTTTCGCTCTTGTGAATTACAGCAATTCTGCTGCCTGAATGTGTTCTATCTAATTCAAGAGTCGACTCGTAAGGTCTAAAACTAAGAGCTGTGTAATACTTATCGTCCTGTGCAAAACGAATCTGGAATTTCTGGAACAAATCCACTCCATCTTCAGGTCGAATAGTTAATTCAATATCCGCTCTTCTTCCTTTAATACCGTCTAGCACTACAGTATCCTTTAAAGAAAGATTTTTATATTCAACCATATCAGTTCTTAAGTTTTCGATTTCGCGAATCGGTCTCTGATAGATTCTTCCATTCTTAATGGAAAGTTCTCTAGGGATTGTCATCTGTCCAAACCAAGGCTCAGATGGATTCTTAATTCCTACTGTACCCCAGTTCTGCATCCAGCCTATAAGAACTCTTCTTCCATCAGGTGTCTGTGTAGTCTGTGTCGCATAAAAATCTATTCCCTGATCTATTGACTGGTGTTCTAATACTTTGAAAGTTCCTTTTTCTTTATCAAAGTCTCCGACAAGACCCAAACTCATATGACCATTGTGATATTCATATTCTTCCGCTAGCATTTCAACCGGATTTACAAGAAGAACCCATTTTCCATCCAGCTCGAACATGTCCGGACATTCCCACATGTTTCCAAATCTATATTTGTTCTCAAGGAGAACTGATTTGAATTTCCATTCAAATGCATCTTTACTTTCGTACAGTAAAATCTGTCCGCTACCATCTGCCGGTCTATTCGCTACAACTGCGTAATACGTTCCGTCTTCATCTCTCCATATCTTTGGATCTCGGAAATCATATTTACTACTACCTTCTGGAATCTCTCTATCTGTAATCACTGGATTTTTCTCATATTTCTCATATTCCAGTCCATCACCAACTGCCAAACACTGAGTCTGTACTTCCCTAACTGAACCATCTTCAATAGTTTCTTTAGATACACCCGTGTACATTAACAATTGTCTACCATCATCTAATGTGATAGCACTTCCAGAAAAGCAGCCATCTTTGTCGTAATTCTCATCCGGGGCAAGTGCTGCCGGCTTATATTCCCAGTGAAGTAAATCTTTACTTACAGCATGTGCCCAATGCATTGGTCCCCATTTTGATTCGTATGGATAATACTGATAGAACAAATGATACTGTCCATCATAGAATGAAAAACCATTTGGATCGTTCATCCATCCTACTCTGCTTGAAAGGTGAAATGCCGGTCTATTCTCATTCTTAATATTCTTCTCGTTTTGTTCCTCGTATTTTCTAGCCTTACTCAATGCCTGACTAATCATTATGTTGCCTTTCTAAAAAAGGGGATACTTAAATGTATCCCCTCTGTAACACTTTGGAATTGCTATTCAAAGAATTATTTGCCTAAATATTTATCCATATATTTCTGCTTGATCTTAAGATACTTTGATAATCCAAGATCCTCTAACTTCTGCTTGTAAGCTTTCCAATCTTTGTCTACACCACCATTTAAGATCCAATCTGCCTTCTTCTGCTCAACATACTGCTTAATATCTGTCTCGTATCTTGTAGCTTCAGTTGCATCCTTTTCACTCATGAATACATTTGGATATACTTTATCGTACTTCATGTCCTTCTCGTAGCTCTCAACATCTTTCATTCTCTGAACTGCGTCTGGAGGGCATGTAGTGTATTTTCCGTAATAACTGTTTAATACTGCAAGTGGACCACCTACCATCTGCTTAACACGAACGTCATATGGTGACTCGCCCTTGATTTCAAGATGCTTAAGTGTTTTATCAGATGTTAATTCAAATACATTTGATTTACCCTTTTCTCCGTATGTACCCCAGTTGTTCTGAGCAGACTGAACTGGTTCATACATAAGGTCAATCCATTTTGCTGCTAATTCAAGATTTCTGCATCCAGTTGTGATTACACAACGTCCTGCCTGGAAACCACCCACATCACTTCCACTCTGTCTTACAGCATTCTTTGTTCCGTCTGGACCTGCAAGTGCTGGAAGTGGAATATAGTCATCTGGGTTACCTACGATACTAGCTGCATCCCATGCAAAGAAGAGACCATATCTACCATTCTTTCCCTTTGCTGTGTATGTTGAGTAATCCTGTGTGTAGCTTTCTGGATCGATAAGTCCCTGCTTCTGAAGTCCATTAAGCCATGAAATACCGTTCTTATATCCTTCATCTGTAGCTGAGAACACAACTTTTCCATCATTATCAACCATGATATGGTCTGGGTTATCACCGTAACCGAATGCACCCAGGATAAATCCAAGGTCTTCATTACCGCCGTTAACACGGAATGACATAGGAATTGTACCCTTTGATCCGCCAAGATTTGAATTCTTAAATGCTACAAGAGTCTTCTCCAAATCTGCTGTTGTAGATGGTACTGGTAAATTAAGCTCATCAAGCCACTTTTTATTGATAAATGGCATACCACCGATTGCCTGAATAGCTTTCTTACCTACACCCAACTGTTCAATCCATGGGAATGAGTAAATATGTCCGTCTGGTGCAGTAATTAGTTTCTTGTATTCTGGATTATCTGCCAAAACTTTCTTAAGATTTGGCATGTGCTTATCAATCAAATCTTCTACTGGAATAATTACACCCTGCTTTGAATATTTAAGAAGATCAACATTTCCCATATCTGCATTAAATACGATATCTGGTAATGAATTCTTCTTTGAAAGCGCAAGATTTCTCTTATCAGTAAACTGATCTTCTACATAACATGTCCACTCAATATCTACATTTGTCTTATCATGAATTCTCTTGAAGATAAGTTTCTCCTCTGGATTCTGTGTAGACAAAGCTGATGCCTTAGTCATTACCTTTAATGATGCTGACTTCTTAAGCGGAAATGATACATTCTTTAACACTTCCTGGTTTCCAGCGCCCTTACCACATCCGGCTGTTGATGCTGTAATTACACCAGCCAGAGCAAGGCACGCCACGCGTTTGAAAAGACCTTTTTTCATAACTGACTCCTCCTTTAAAATAATTGTTATTAACCCTTTACCGAACCAACCATTACACCTTTTTCAAAGTATTTCTGGAAGAAAGGTGCCATAATCAGCAATGGTAAACTTGAAATAATAATGGTTGCATACTTCAACTGCTCTGCGATTTTTGCCATCTCAGCCGCACTCTGAATATCCGCTACCATTCCAGGTTCAGGTGTGTTCTGAATCAGGATAGAGCGGAGCACCAACTGTAAAGGCTGCATGTTGGCATCATCTAAATAAATCATTGCATCGAAGTAGCTGTTCCACATTCCAACAAACTGATATAGGAATATTACACAGATGATTGGCTTACATACAGGGAGCAAAATTTTGAAGAAATGTGTCAACTCTGATGCTCCGTCGACTGCAGAAGCCTCTCTCAATTCCTTAGGTACCGACTGATAATAAGTTCTTACCAAAATGATATTCCATACATTTACAGCTCCCGGAAGTACCAGCGCCCAAATTGTATCGATCATCTTTAAATCACTTATCAGCAAGTATGTCGGTATCAATCCACCTCCAAAGAACATTGTGATGATAAAGAAGATATTTAAAACTCTTCTTCCCACAAAATCCTTCTTTGATAATGGATATGCAGCAAGCAATGTAATAAATACTGATATAACAGCAAACACTGTTGAATAAAGAAGAGAGTTTAGAAAACCTCTCCAGATCATATCGTTCTCAAATACTCTCTTATATCCACCCAAGGACCATTTAGAGATATTAAACGAAATACCATTTGCATGAAGTTCGTTCGGATCCATGAAAGAACCAACTACTACAAATACCAGTGGAATAATAATCATGACTACGAACAGTCCGAGTAAAAAATATCCACTTCCCAAAACAATTTTGTCTCTTAAAGACATCTGTGAAAATTTCTGCTTCATGTCAATTCCTCCTACAGTCCTTCACCTTCGTTAAACTTCTTTACTATCGCGTTTACGAATATCAAGAGAATTACGTTAATTACAGAATTGAAAAGTCCAACTGCTGTTGAGAAACTGTAATCTCCCATCTGAAGACCTAACTTATATACATAAGTAGGAAGAATTTCTGATGTCGGTGTATTCATTGAAGTCTGTAATGCGTATGCTTTTTCAA
>DAISYI010000015.1:25025-27122 GCA_036825385.1 Lachnospiraceae bacterium
TACATACCACATCTGCTGTAATACATTTGCTCCATCGATAATGGCTGCTTCCTTAAGCTCTGCGCTTGAGTTTGCCAATGCAGCTGTGTACATGATTGAGCCCCAGCCAGCTCCCTGCCAGATACCTGATGCGATGTAGATTGATCTGAAACATTCAGGCATTGTCATAAAGTTAATTGATGTTCCCATCAATCTATTAAGTGGTCCGATTGGTGATAAGAAAAGGAACACCATACCACAGAGTACAATTACTGAAATGAAGTTCGGTGCATAAAGTACCAACTGAATATATTTCTGTAATCTCTTACTTCTAAGTCTGTTAAGCAAAAGAGCTATTATAATAGGAATCGGGAATCCCCATAACAGACCATAAACACTCAATTTCAATGTATTAACAAGGTAATTCATAAAATCGGGTGAAGATAGAAATCTTCGAAAATGTTCGAATCCTACCCACTCTGATTCAAAGATACCAACCATAGGATTGTAATCTTCGAAAGCGATTAGGACACCTCCCATTGGAATGTATTTAAAAATAAATGTTAGAACCACTGCCGGTAATGCAAATATTACATATAGCTGCCAGTTTTTCTTAATGTAGTTTAATTTGTAGCGTAGTTTTGAGCCCGCCTTCTGATGCTGTGACAACTCTATTCCTCCCCTAGTATTGTGCATATTGAACATTTAACCATCAAACGATCTCTCGTTTATGGTCATATATTACCATTCGCAATCTCATATGTCAATATAAAAAGTTAACATTTTATATACTGCTAGAGTGCATTTGCACACTGGTTTTAGTATTTTTTCCTATAAATCGATGTTTTTTGCAAAAACGATTCTATTTATGTAAACTTTTGCACACATGATGTTTTACTTTTGACTACTTTTTTTCATTATGATATACTCATATCGTTCTATAAAGGTAATTAGACTTACTTTCAAATAAACATCAAGGAGCAAATTATATGGCAAAAAGAGTTACCATACAAGACATAGCTGATGAATTACATTTATCTAGAAATACCATTTCTAAAGCCATCAACAATACCGGCAATGTATCACCAGAAACTAAAAATTTAATCTTCAGGAAAGCAGCCGAAATGGGGTATAAGCAGTTCCCGATACTACAGGCAGGACTCAATTCTCCAATGGCTTCTTCAACCAGAGAGATTGCCTTATTCACAAAGTCTGTACCTAACTCACAGCCTTTAACCAGCGCTCTAATAGATGCATTCCAGAAGAAGATAAGCATGCTTGGATACCGACTCATAATTTACATTTTGAGAGATGATGTCATTTCTTCTTTGACATTCCCTGAGAATTTCTCTTTAGAGAAGACGACAGCAATTCTATGTACTGAATTGTTTGATAAGGATTATTCCAGATTTATTTGCTCACAGAATATTCCAACACTGTTCATCGACTCTTACGCAAATGTAAATAATGAGAAACTCCCATCATCTCTTCTACTTATGGAAAACACCAATAGTGTTTGCCAGATCATGGAACACCTCTTTAGTTCTGGATGTAAAAATATTGGATTCGTTGGAGATAATATGCACTGCCAGTCCTTCTACGAAAGATGGAACGCATATCAGTCTTCCATGAAAGCTCACCAGATTAAAAACTATAAAGATTTTTCCATTTTAGAAGATGATAAATCGCCATATAACGATTTCGAATGGTTAGCCGGAAAAATCAAAGAGTTAAAAACTTTACCAGATGCGTTCGTATGCGCAAACGATTATATCGCTATCTGCACAATAAAAGCTCTTCGTTATCTCGGATACCAGATTCCAAAAGATATCAAAATTGCTGGTTTTGATAATTCAAATGAGTCAGATATCATTGATCCCGCTTTAACTACCGTAACAATCTACGGCAAGCAGATGGGTTATATGGCTACAGAAATCCTTCTTAGCCGAGTAAAATTCCCGGATATTCCAAACTGTACTACATACGTGGATACAGATGTTATATTTAGAAAGTCAACTTCTGACAATTAATTTTTTAAATAAAAAAAACAGGTTAGATGCATCATGTACCGACCCCCAAAAGTTAGACCTAAAAATCTAACGATTGGGAGGTCGGTAT
>DAISYI010000016.1:0-3689 GCA_036825385.1 Lachnospiraceae bacterium
AGAGTAGTATTCACAGCTGATGATGCAGTAGAATGGGCTAGCCGTGGCGAGAAGGTTATTCTCGTTCGTCTTGAGACATCTCCAGAAGATATCACAGGTATGAAGGCTGCAGAAGGTATCCTTACAGTTCGTGGTGGTATGACATCACACGCTGCAGTAGTTGCTCGTGGTATGGGCGAGTGTTGTGTAGCAGGTTGTGGTGAAATCGTAATCGATGAGAAGGCAAAGAGATTCGTTCTCGGTGGAAAGGAAATCACAGAAGGTGATTCAATCTCAATCGATGGTACAACGGGATATATTTATTACGGAACTATCCCTACAGTAGATGCTAAGATCGCAGGAGAATTCGGACGTATCATGGGATGGGCTGATAAGTATAGAACAATGGAAGTTCGTACAAACGCTGATACTCCTCGTGATGCAGCAAAAGCAAAGGAACTCGGAGCTCAGGGTATCGGACTTTGCAGAACAGAGCATATGTTCTTCGAAGAGGACAGAATTGCTGCATTCCGTGAGATGATCTGCTCAGACACAAAGGAAGAGAGAGAAGTTGCTCTTAACAAGATTCTTCCATATCAGCAGAAAGACTTCGAAGACATCTTCGAGACAATGGAAGGCAATCCAGTAACTATTAGATTCCTCGATCCACCACTTCATGAGTTCGTACCTCATACAAGTGAAGAGATGGAGAATCTCGCAAAGGCTCAGGGAAAGACATTAGAGCAGATTAAGTCTATCGTATATGGACTTGAAGAGTTCAACCCTATGATGGGACACAGAGGACTCCGTCTTGCTATTACATATCCTGAAATTGCAATTATGCAGACAAAGGCAGTTATCAGAGCTGCAATCAAGGTTAAGAAGGCTCATCCATCATGGAACCTCGTTCCAGAGATTATGATTCCTCTTACAAGTGATATCAAAGAATTTAAGTTTGTAAAGAACATCGTAGTTGAGACAGCTGATTCAGAAATCTCATCTGCAGGAATTGAATTAAAGTATGAAGTAGGTACTATGATTGAGATTCCTAGAGCTGCTCTTACAGCTGACGAAATCGCTAAGGAAGCTGACTTCTTCTGCTTCGGTACAAACGATCTTACACAGATGACATACGGCTTCTCACGTGATGATGCTGGTAAGTTCCTCGATGCATACTATGACAATAAGATTTTCGAGAACGATCCATTTGCTAAGCTCGACCAGGTCGGCGTAGGTAAACTTATGGAGACAGCTATTAAGCTCGGTAAGCCAGTTAACCCATCACTTCACGTAGGTATCTGTGGTGAGCACGGTGGAGATCCTTCATCAGTAGAGTTCTGTAACTCAATTGGTTTGAATTATGTCTCATGTTCCCCATTTAGAGTTCCAGTAGCCCGCCTCGCCGCTGCGCAGGCAGCTATAAAGGAGTCTGCCAGTAGCAAGAAATCATCAATAAATGTAAACCAGAGCGTCACACTTAAGATTAAGAATGACAGCCCTGTGTCTTCTAAATAATAAGTGAGTTAAACCTCCAGATTCACGTTATGTGGTTCTGGAGGTTTTTTATAATGGGCTATGAGTAAATGCCAGGTGAACATTGAAAGTACTACTGTATGTTTGATAACATATAGTAGTACTTTTTTATTAGGAGGAAAATATGTCAGAGAAGATTAAAGAGATAGATTGGATACAGCTTCCACATAGAATCTATGGAAGGGATGATGACGGAAGGGTAATCTGTGAGATTACATTCCCTGAGACTGCTCCAGGCGTGTGTACGATTGAGAGCACGTTTGTTAATGAGGACTATCGTGGCAAAGGGCTTGCAGGCAAACTTGTAAGCGAAGCAATTGAGATGATTAAATCGCGTGGTGAAAGAGTGGAAGCGGAATGCCCTTATGCAAAAGTTTGGATGAAGGATAAAGGTTTCGGACACAATGAATAAAAATGCAGGAAAAACACCCTAAAAGGGGTCAAAAATGCAGGATTCTGAATGACGGCTTGCAATTTACTGCAAATAACTGACAACAATGCGCAATTCTAGGCGGTAAAAATTGAGATTATGAATAATTTGTACAAGAAAAGGTCACAAATTATTCAAAATCTCTTTTTTTTTTATGGAGAAAAGTATATAATCGTTTTCAAAGTTTTTTCTCAGCGAAAACGATTGTGTTGAGAAAAAGGAAAAAGATAACTGACATTTTAATAGGAGGACTTATGGCAGAGAAGTTACAGGAACGTAAGGACATGAACTCTGACTATATGTGGAATCTCACGAAGATTTATTCTGATGATTCTGCATGGGAAAAAGATTTAAACACAATTAAAGCTGATGTTGAGAAGATTTCGGATTATGCAGGCACTATTGATGATGCTATTACATTAAAGAAATACTTGGATTATAGCTTTGACGTTGAGGAGAGACTGGTAAAGGTTTACGAGTATGCATTCCTAAAGAATAGTGAAGATACTCGCGCAGAGGGACCAAAGAGCATGTACGCAAAAGCAATGAATGTTCTTGTATTGTTCCAGACCGTAAGCTCCTTCTTCGAACCAGAGCTTCTTTCAAAAGACGAGACTTGGCTTAAGGATGTGATGAGTGATTCACTTCTTTCAGATTACAAGGTAGTACTTGAAAGAATTTACGATAAGAAGAAACACACTCTTACAGAGAAAGAAGAGAGAGTAATCGCTTCCTTTGGAGAGGTTCTTTCTTCACCGGGGGAGATTTCATCTAGCCTTGAAGATTCTGATATGAAATTCGGAACAGTAAAGGATAAGGATGGAAATGACGTAGAAGTAACTGGAGCGAACTTCGTAACACTTCAGAACTCTACAGACCGTGTTCTTCGTGAGAACGCTTATAAGAAATATTATGGAAATTACAAGGATCATGTGAACACATTTGCTGCAACGATGCAGGCAAACGTAAAGAGAATGGCTGTAGAAGCTTCTCTTCGTTCATTCGATTCTTCTAGAGAGATGGCACTCGATGCAGAGAGAGTACCTGTAAAGGTATATGACAACCTCATCGAGGCAGTACGTAGACATCTCCCAGATATGCATAGATACGTAGCACTTAGAAAGAAGCTTCTTAAAGTAGATGAACTTCATTTCTATGATGTATACGCTCCACTTCTTACAGATGATGAATCAAAGAGATATTCATTTGAAGAAGCAAAGGACATGCTTTTCGATACAGTAAAGGTATTTGGTGATGAATATCTTTCTACAGTAAAGAAAGGATGCGCTGACAAATGGATTGACGTATATCCAAACGTAGGAAAGCACGGTGGTGCTTATTCAGCTGGATGTAGTCTTACAGATCCATATATCTTACTTAACTACATGGGTAAGCTTGATGATGTATCGACACTCGTTCACGAGATGGGCCATTCGATGCATACATATTTTTCAGACAAGACTCAGCCATACTGGTATTCTTCATATACACTCTTCGTGGCAGAGGTTGCGTCTACAGTAAATGAGAATCTTCTTATAGAGAAGCTTCTCGAGACAGTTACAGATCCAAAGGAAAGACTTGCACTCTTAAATCAGTATCTTGAGAACTTCAAGGGAACAGTTTACAGACAGACAATGTTCGCAGAGTTTGAGAAGAAGATTCATGAGGCATCAGAGGCAGGTACAGCACTTACACCTCAGTTCCTTTGCGATACATACGGTAAGCTGAACGAAGAGTACTTCGGTTC